>JAYWAV010000440.1:0-3033 GCA_043782015.1 Rhodoferax sp.
TTGCACCTAAGGTTAGGTTTCACTGGGCGCCACCAAAGGAACAAGATGGCAGAGAAGGTAGTGATCGGGAACGCGGAACTTTGGCACGGGGACTGCCGCGAGGTGCTGCCGTTGTTGCCGCGATTCGACCTGGTGCTGACCGATCCTCCCTACGGTATTGCCAACAAAATGGCAGATGGCATAGGCCACAAGTGGG
This sequence comes from Rhodoferax sp., assembly GCA_043782015.1. Classification (GTDB taxonomy): domain Bacteria; phylum Pseudomonadota; class Gammaproteobacteria; order Burkholderiales; family Burkholderiaceae_C; genus Allorhodoferax. The sequence continues at coordinate 197 of JAYWAV010000440.1, forward strand.
ATCACGAATGGGACAACGCGCCAGCGCCAGACTGGTTGATGGGCCTGATTCGCGAGAAGGCCGGCATACTAATTGTGTGGGGCGGGAACTACTACAGCCTCCCACCGACGCGGGGGTGGCTGGCCTGGCGAAAGCCTGATGCGCCCCCAACAATGGCACACATGGAACTGGCTTGGACAAGCAGGGACATGAACAGCAAAGTGCTTGATCAAAGCATCGCGGCCACGAACGCAGAGCGTGTTGGCCACCCAACGCAGAAGCCGCTGCGCGTCATGACATGGAGTTTGAGCTTCGCGTCCGATGCGCAGACGGTCTGTGACCCGTTCATGGGCAGCGGCACCACTGGCGTAGCGTGCGCCCAGCTCGGCAAGGCGTTCACCGGCATCGAGCGCGAGCGCCGGTGGTTTGATGTAGCCTGCGAGCGCATCAGCCGCGCCCAGGCGCAAGGATCGTTGCTGCAATTGGATTCAACCCCGGTGGCAGTGCAACAGGTGATGGAACTGTGAAACCTAACGTCGAAGCTAACCGGCTTTGACGGTACCCCGGCAAAGTCCGGTTCAGCGCCCAGTTAGAAGGCTTTTCCCGAAGCGAGAAGAACTTGAAACACTTTCACGGAACACCACTGACCCCAACTGCCGACATGGTGCAGGCATTTGCCCGCCGCCATGCAATGGTGAGCTACGAGCACCCGCAGCAGATGGAGATTGCGGCCGAGGTTTGCCAGTCGGTGGCGCTAGACAACGGCGCGTTTCCATCTTGGGTAAAGGGCGTCAAATTTGACTTCGACGGCTACGCGGATTGGGCCGCCAAATGGACGAAGCACCCCGCCGTTGAATGGTGCGTGATACCAGACCGCATTGATGGCAGCGAGGCAGACAACGATGCGCTGCTGCGGGATTGGTCGCTACCCAAAGCGGTGAGCGTTCCGGTCTATCACATGCATGAAAGCATTGCCCGACTGGTGCGACTGTGCGCCGACTTCCCGCTTGTCGCGCTGGGTTCGTCGGGCCAGTTCGCCACGGTTGGCAACGATGCGTGGTGGCACCGCATGGCCGACATGATGGACGCGATTTGCGACGACGAGGGCAGCCCGCTGGTGAAGTTGCACGGCCTGCGGATGCTTGACCCTGGCGTGTTCAGCAAGTTGCCGCTGTCGAGCGCTGACAGTACCAACGTGGCCCGCAATGTCGGCATGGATTCTGCCTGGCGCCAGTCCTACGCGCCGAAGTCTCGGGCCATGCGGGCGCACATCTTGATGGAACGGATCGAGCTGCACGCCAGCGCCGCATATTGGGACCGCCACGCAATCGGTGCGTACCAGAACATGCAACTGTTTGGATGACCCCATGAACGCCTACACGACCGAGTTTTTCAGCAACTGCCCGAATAACGGGTTGCGCATCAAGTACCGCTTGCGGATTGAGTCGGACCAGATCATCCCGGTGGAGCAGATCATTGCCAAAGTGGAAGGCGTGAGCGATGGGTATCACGAGGAAATCGCGGATGAACTTCTGCTGTCGTTTGGCGGCGTTCAGATGCTGGTGGCCGATCACCACGGCGTGACGATTGAAACGCTGCGTCGAGTAGCAGAGCCTTCTAACGTTCGAGCTAAGCGGGAGACGCCCCATGACCAAGCATGAAGACACCACCCAGGCTGCCGGCGGCTCTCCGCTTGAGCGAGGGGTTAGCCGTCAGCCCGAGGTGGTGGCGGTGCGCTGGATTCGTGTGGATGAGCGCCTGCCAAGCAACGATGCGCGGGTGCTGGTGGCGTACAAGCCAGCCCCGCCGGGGCGCCGAACAATGATGTTCGCGCGCTACGCTGGCGGCCAGTGGCGGCTGATTGAAGATCACAGCGGCAAGCGGCTGCCTGAGCGCGTGACGCACTGGATGCCGTGCTTCAAACTGCCTCGTGGGCAACGGCAGTGACCATGACGGCTAACGCGTTCGAGCTAAGCGGGAGACAACGCGATGACCACGAAAGACACCGACACCCACAACCCTACGCCCGCCGCCGAGCCGTTGGCTCTCCGGTTGAGCGCAGGGTTAGGCAACACGCAACGGAGGTGGAGAAATGGCGAAGTACCGACAACTGATTATTCAGGGCGAAGACGGCTGGCACCTGATGAGCCCGAGCAACCCGTGGGAAGCGCTGCGCATTGCGTGGATGCTGTGGCGCTACCCCAACAAGGTGGCCGCGCTGGTGGGCGTGAAGCAGGAATACATGCTGAGCCAGCTAAAGCCGATTGGGGCACCGATTGCCGAAGACAAGTACGAAGAGGCGTTGCGCTTGAGCGAGCAGGCCGAGAAGTGACACAAGGCCACGGAGGCGGTGAGCGTGCGCTACGTACACGCCTGCGAAGTGACGGATGCCCAGCGCCTTGCAGTGCGAGGCAGCCCGCTTGACGCCTTTGGTGACGCCGTGCTGGTGTGGGCCAATGAGGGCGACCTCTGCACGAAGGGTATTCGTGTTGCCTAACGCATAGGTAACTTGGACACAACAGCACAGGACACAACATGACCGACCACACTGCTACCGAACCGCCCCAGGCCGCGCCTGCTGTTGGGGCTCAAGTTGACCGCAGGGTTAGGCCGCTGTTTGAACGCCTGACCATGCACGCGGACAACAAGACCAAGCGCGCAATGCAAACCGACTGCGAGCAAGCTGCAATGGCGATAGACGCGGCGCTTCATGAGGCGATTGCAGCGATCTACCTCGACGACGGCAGCGACTTCAAGCCGGCCCTGTGGCGTGTCGTCAGCATCTTGGGCGGCCCGTCGTGCATCAAGCTGCTGGAAGAAAGCCCGCGCGCCTGCTATGCGGCGTCTGCGGCCTAACG
>JAYWAV010000441.1:0-3027 GCA_043782015.1 Rhodoferax sp.
ATGCAGACCACGCCGAACTGAAATCTATGCGCACGTCGGCAGCGTTTCGTGGCAAAGGCATTGCCAAGGAAATCTTGTTGCACGTCCTCGAACAAGCCCGCGCGCTCGGGTTGCACCGTCTGAGCCTCGAAACTGGCACCCAGCCCTTCTTCGCACCCGCACACAGCCTCTATCTCGCGCACGGCTTTGAGCCCTGCGGCCCGTTTGGCAGCTACACGCTGGACCCGAACAGTCGTTTTTTGACGATGGCGTTGTAGCCATCGTCGTTACACCGCTAGTCCAGATGCTGACGAATCCATTGCGCGAACACGGCCTCCTCGGTGTCCCCGGCAGCCAGACGAAGCATGGTCAAAATGCAGTCCGCGTCATCGGCCGTCAATGCATGGCCGTTCAGTGCCAAAAAGAGTTCGACCGCAACGAACGCGGTGCGCTTGTTGCCATCCGAAAAAGGATGGTTGCGCGCAATGCCAAACCCGTAAGCAGCAGCCAGATCCGCAACATCGGGCGCCCCGTAGTGCGCGAGTTGCTGCGCTCTGGCAATGGCGGACTCCAGTGCGTTTGCATCCCTCAACCCAGCGAGGCCGCCGTGCTCCGCCAACTGTTCATCGTGCACGGCATACAAGACGTTGCTCGCAATCCAGACCCAAGACTTGGAGGGCGCCGTCATTTCGCCAACTCATGCAGCACCGCGCGACGCTTTTTCATGATGCGCCTGGCGGCTGTCATTTGCGCTTCGAATTCGGGGCTATACGTGGACAAGGTAACGCCATTGGCCGCATCGCTCATGAAAAGCGTGTCGCCCTTCTCCACCTTGAGCCGCGCCAACACCTCCTTGGGCAGGATCACGCCTACCGAATTGCCGATCTGGGTAAGTTTGATTGCGGACATGTCCAGCCCCTTCAAGTTATAACGTTTGTTATATTATCACTTCGCTTGATCCCATTCAAGTCCATCAAATCCACCCTGATGGAAATCCCAGCGCAGGCATACTGCGGCACATGAAACGCCATGTCCTTTCCCTGCTGGTGGCGAGCAGCCTGTACTGCGCCGCCAGCCTCGCCGCACCCGATGAAGACCCGCTGGGAAAAGCCGCGGGTTATCCGGTCGCACCCAAGCTAAGCCAGGCCTTTCTGGAGCCCTACCGCGTGGGCTCGTTCAGTGCGATGGACAGCATCTCGCCGCACTGCGTGCTGGAGCCCTCGGCCCAACCCCAGCCGCTGCCCAAAGCATCCAGTGAACCGAATTTTCGCTACAAGTACGACGGCAAAACCCTGACGCTGGACGACTACATGCAGCGCCAGCGCGCCACCGCGGTGCTGGTGTTGCACGACGGGCAAATCGTTGCCGAGCGCAGCAACTACGACCGCAAACCCGAGCAGCGCATGCTGTCCAACTCGATGGCCAAAACCATTGTGGCCTTGGGCATTGGCAAGGCGCTGGAGGAAGGCCGCATCCGCTCGCTCGAAGACACCGCCGCCACCTACGCGCCCCAACTCGCAGGCACCCTGTATGGCGAGACCAAACTGATCAACCTGATGCGCATGGCGTCGGGCGCGCAGTTTGTCGAGGACTACTCCGGCAAGGACGATCTGGCGCGGTTCAACCAGACCACCCGCGTACAGGGTATCGCCGCCGGTGCCAAGGTCATCACCGAACGCGTGGCGCCGGAAGGCACACTGTTCAACTACGCCAGCGCCGAAACGCAGATGCTGGGCCTTGCGCTGCGCGGCGCGACGGGCCAAACCTTGTGCCAATACATTGGCGAAAAGCTTTGGCAGCCGCTTGGGGCAGAGGCCCGCGCCACCTGGCTGACCAACCCGGTCGATCAGGTCGAGCAAGCCGCTGGCAACTTCAACGCCACGGTGCACGACTACGCCCGTTTAGGGTTGCTGCTGGCCAATGACGGCCAGCGCGATGGAAAAGTCATCATCGCCAAAGACTACCTGCTGCGCATGACCGACGCCAGCCAGCATCCACCCCATTTCCGCCCCGGCACCATGCAGTACAAGGGCAGCACCTATATGGGCTACGGCCTGCAGACCTGGCTGCTGCCCGGCAGTCACCGCCGCTTTGTGTTGCTGGGCATTTACGGGCAAGCCATTTTTGTCGACCCGGAACTCAAACTCGTCATCGTGCACATGGCTGTGGCCAAAGACGCCTCGGGCGATGCCAGCGGCACGCACCTGGGCGCCGAGCGCAGCGCGCTGTGGCGCGGCATAGTTGCTGCTTATGGCAACTGGTAAGGAACACTCATGCTTCAAGTCTCCAAATGCATCCCCCAAGGCCAGGGCCTCGCGCCCGTCCTGCTCAAGCGCGCCTCCACGGCAGAGCTGGACTGGGACGTGCGCCAGAAAAGCCGTTTTGACGCGACGGATTCGCTAGGCCGCGCGCTGGGTATCTTCCTGCCGCGCGGCACCGCCGTGCGCGGCGGCGATGTGCTGCTGGCCGAAGATGGCTCGCTGATCAAGGTCGTCGCCGCGCCGCAATCGGTGTTGAAGATCACCCATTGCACCGAGCACGGAACGCCCTACGACCTGATTCGCGCGGCGTATCACCTGGGCAATCGCCATGTGCCGATTGAGTTGAAGCCTGACCACCTGAAGATCGAGCCGGACCATGTACTGGCCGACATGCTGCGCGCAATGCACTTGATCGTTACCGCGGTGGACGAGGCGTTTGAGCCGGAGAACGGCGCGTATGCGACGGGTGGGCACACTGGTGGCCACCACCATGGACATGAACACGATCACGCGCATGCCCATGACGACCCTCGCCATCACTAGCCCGATGCGCAACACGCACTCCGTTCGGGCTGAGCCTGTCGAAGCCCTCAACAAGCACTAAACCCATGCTCGACAGCAGCCTGATGCAGTTGATGTGGCTGGCCTCACCGGCCTTGCCCATTGGCGGGTTTTCATACTCTGAATGCCTGGAAGCGGCCGTAGACAGTGTGCGGGCTGCTACAGAAAGTGAAGCATCTTCCTGGCTGGTCGATCAACTGCATTTGAGCCTGTCGCGCTCGGATCT
>JAYWAV010000442.1:0-3025 GCA_043782015.1 Rhodoferax sp.
CCCAGTCCCCGCACTGCCCGGCGCGCACCCTGACCACCGCAAACGGCGGCGCTCGCATCAACAAAGGCATCCCCATGCCGCGCCACACGACCCCCACGCGTCGCTCTTGGTTTGACGTTGCCCACGGCATCTTGTGCATTTTGATAGCCGCCACGCTGACCCTGGCGTCGATTTTTCTTGGCCTTGCTGCCGCCCATTTTTTTTATCACTGGAGATTTTGATGACTGAACTTGCCTTACAAAACAAAACGCCCAAGTTGCGACCCTGCATCAATTTTGAGGGTGGTCTTCGGAAAAGCGGCTACGGATACACGCAGTTCATGGGGCGCCAATTTTTGGCCCACCGGCTGGCTTACGCGTTGAATGAAATGGTGCATCCAGACGGGCTCAAGGGCGTAGTTATTCGCCACAAGTGTGACAACCCGAGCTGCATCAACGTTGATCACTTAGAGCCCGGCACGACGCAAGACAACACCGACGACAAGGTGGAGAGGGGCCGCCACCTATTCGGTGAACTTGTTGGAAATTCAAAGCTGACTCGTGAACAGGTTCTAGAAATTCAGTGGTTTTACGTGCCTAGAAGTCAGGGGAACAACCAATACCAGTTGGCCGCACGCTATGGCGTTAGCCAATCCCAAATCAGTCAAATATTGGCCGGTAAACGCTGGTCGCACATCAACAAACAGGAAAACAAATGAACGCCTCACTTTCAACAATCAATCACAGCCTCTCAGACATGCAAGTCATGGCCGAATCCATCGCTCGATCAGGACTGTTTGGCATGAAGTCGAACGATCAGGCGCTGGCGTTGATGCTGGTAGCGCAAGCAGAAGGCATGCACCCAGCGACCATCACGCAGGACTACGACATCATTCAAGGAAAGGCGTGCAGAAAATCGCACAGCGTCATGGCACGGTTTCAACTGACAGGTGGGAAAGTTGAATGGCACGAGCTGACCGACAAGATGGTGGATGCGACATTCAGTCACCCACAAGGCGGTGCGCTCCGCATGAATTGGACATGGGAGCAAGCCACGGCCGCAAAGCTAACAGGAAAAGACAACTGGAAGAACTACCCGCGCGCCATGCTGCGTTCACGAGTAATTGCTGAGGCGATTCGTGCGATTTATCCTGCGGCACTGGGCGGCATGTTGCTGGCTGAAGAAGCTCAAGACTTGCCTCTTGACCATGCGCTACCCGAGCGCCACATGGGCGCGGCTGATGTTGTCCCGCCAGCGGCGCCCGCTTTCTACCCAGTTGACCAGTTCTTGGCCAACCTGCCCAAGTGGGAAAGGGTCATCCAGACCGGGCGCAAGACCGCCGACGAAATCATCGCCATGGCCCAGTCCAAGCACCCGCTCAGCGAAGCACAGAAAACTTCGATCCGAGCTATCAAGCCGATTGAAGACGCCCCGACCAGCGAGCCGGTGGTGACCTATGCGCAAGTGGCCAGCGCGCTACACAAGGCCGCTGACATGGACGCGCTGGACACAGCGGCCGACTTGATCGGTGCTGTGGCCGACGCTACTCAGCGCGCCGAGCTTGCCGGGATCTACGACAACTGCAAAACCGCCATCACGGAATAAGGAATTAATCATGCGCATCATTCCAATATCTCAAGGGTCTGTAGAGTGGATAGCTCTACGCGCCAAATACAACACCGCCAGCGAGGCTCCAGTCATGATGGGTGCGAGCAAGTACCAGTCCCGCGACGAACTGCTGAGCCAGAAGGCCACCGGCATCGTGCCCGAGGTCAGTTCGCATCAGCAGGCGCTGTTTGACCGTGGCCACGCCGCTGAGGCTGCTGCACGCGCCATCCTGGAAGCCGACACTGGTGAAGATTTTTACCCGATCGTGGCGTTGTCCGACGATGACACCCTGCTGGCCAGTGTGGACGGGATCACGCTCGATGACAGCTCAATTTTTGAGCACAAATTGTGGAGCGAAAAGCTGGCCGTCCAGGTGCGCGCCGGGGAGCTGGAGCCACACTACTTTTGGCAGCTGGAGCAGCAGCTGTTGGTGACGGGTGCCGAGCGGGTGATTTTTGTGTGCAGCGACGGCACGCGCGGCAACTGGGCACAGATGGTGTATTTTCCGGTAGCTGGCCGCGCCGAGCAGCTGGTGGCGGGCTGGGCCCAGTTCGACGCCGACCGCGCGCTGTACATCCCGCCCGTCGCCGCGCCAGTGGCCATCGGTCGCGCACCGGAGACCCTGCCAGCCCTGCGAATCGAAGTCACCGGCATGGTCACTGGCAGCAACCTGGATGCGTTCAAGGCCCATGCCCTGGCCGTGTTTGGCGGGATCAACCGCGAACTGTCCACCGATGCCCAGTTTGCCGATGCTGAAAAGACGGTAAAGTGGTGCGCTGACGTTGAAAATCGCCTTGCCGCCGCCAAGCAGCACGCCCTGAGCCAGACGGCCAGCATTGACGAGCTGTTTCGCACGATTGACGACATCAGCGCCGAGGCGCGCCGCGTGCGCCTGGAGTTGGACAGGCTTGTAAAAGCCCGCAAGGAAGAAGTGCGCGGCGAGCTGGTGGCCGGGGGAATCGCCGAGTTGCGTGAACACGTGGCAGCCCTAAACACCCGCCTGGGCAAGCCCTACATGCCGGTCATCCCTGCCGACTTCGCCGGGTCCATCAAGGGCAAGCGCACGGTGGACAGCCTGCGGGACGCGGTCAACACCGAACTGGCACGGGCCAAGATTGAGGCAAGCGCTGTGGCTGATAGGGTCCAGATCAACCTGGGCACGTTGCGCGAGCTGGCTGCAGCCCACGCTTTTCTGTTTGCCGACACGGCGCAGATCGTGCTGAAAGCGTGTGATGACCTGACCATGCTGGTGAAGTCTCGGATTGCCGACCACCAGTCCGCCGAGGCCGCAAAGGAAGAAGCCACCCGCGCGCGCATCCGCGCCGAGGAACAAGCAAAAGCCGAGCGTGCTGCGAGAGAGCTGATTGAGCGCGAGGCGGCAGTAGCAAAGCGGCTGGCTGATCAGGCGGCGTTGGAAGCGAAAGAAAAGCAGGAGCAG
>JAYWAV010000443.1:0-8361 GCA_043782015.1 Rhodoferax sp.
CCGGGACTGGCCATGCCTTGGAGGCTAACTTAGTTGTACAGCGTGCCGGCGTTGATGACCGGCTGCGCTTCGCGGTCAGCACACAGCACCACCAGCAGGTTGGAGATCATCGCCGCCTTGCGCTCGTCGTCCAGCACCACGATCTCGCGTTCGGACAGACCCTTCAAGGCGGCTTCGACCATGCCGACTGCGCCTTGCACGATCTTGCTGCGCGCCGAGATGATGGCTTCGGCCTGTTGGCGGCGCAGCATCACCTGGGCGATCTCCGGCGCATAGGCCAAGTGCGACAGTTTGGCGTCCAGCACATTGACGCCGGCGCGCTCAAAGCGGGCCTGCAGCTCCGCGCGCAGGGCGTCCGACACTTCGTCCTGCGCGCCGCGCAAGGTGGTGATGGTGCTGCCATGTTGTTCACCTTCGTCGTAGGGGTACTGGGCGGCCAGATGGCGCAGCGCAGCCTCGGCTTGCACCTGTGCGTAGCGTTCATAGTCATCTACTTCAAACACCGCCTGCGCCGTGTCGCGCACACACCAGACCACGACCGCACCAATTTCGATAGGGTTGCCGCGCTGGTCATTCACCTTCAGCGTTGGAATGTTCAGGTTGCGGGCGCGCAGCGAAATGTGCCGCTTCATGAAGAAGGGATTGGCCCAGCGCAGTCCCTCGCCACGGTCGGTGCCGACGTATTCACCGAACAGGCTCAGAATGGCGGCGGACTTGGGCTGCAGCATGTAGAAACCCAGCCCGAACCACGGGACGGCCAGAACGACCAGTAGTTGCGGCCAAATTTCTCCGGGTGGCACTTGCATGCTGATCAACCGGTAAAAGGCGTAGCAGAACCATGCCAGCGGCAACAGCGTGACGCCCACCATCGGAAGCCCCGGCAGCGAAGGCCGTACACGTTCGGAAATGGGAGCAATGGTGGCGCTGGATTCAGAGTTTGTTGCTTTGTTCATATGGGTCCTGGTGAAATCAAAGTGATATCACTTTAGCAGGGTTTTGCAAAAAAGCAATCACCGTTGAAATCTTCTGGTTTCTCGCGGGCTGTGCCGCCACAATACGTTGAAATCGCCAGGGGGATTCAGTGAGTACAGATACCAATGGACTGAACCGCGAAGCACACGACACCAATGAAGTCGTGTTTCGCACAGGGGAATACGGAGACGCAGCCTACGTTATTGAGAGCGGCTGTGTCGAAGTTTTGGTCGGTCCCGTTGGAGCGCCCAAACGCGTAGCCGTGCTGACGGAAGGCGCGATGTTTGGCGAAGTGGCGCTGCTGGATCGCCAAGCCCGCACCGCCACCGTCCGCACGCTGATGCCAACCCGCCTGGTGCGCATTGACCGAAACCACGTAGAAGAATTGCTGGCACGGGCCGACCCGGTGATCCAGTATTTGCTGCGGCTGATGCTGGAGCGTTTTCGCAATTCCAGCGGCACGCCCTCTGGCACCGAGCGGCCTGACTCCGATGTGTCGGGCAAGGCGGAGCTGCACTCGCTGGCGGTACATACCCTTTCGCTCGCACATGACTTGGCCCAAGCGATCGCGGCCAATCAATTGGTGCTGCATTACCAGCCCATCATCTTGCTCAACGGCAATGTGCCCGTGGGCTTTGAAGCGCTGGTGCGCTGGCAACACCCCCACCTTGGAATGATCAGCCCGGACGAATTCATCCCGCTGGCCGAGAAGACCGGGCTGGTGCATCGCATTGGCGAATGGGTGTTGCAAAGGGCTGCGACCGATTGGCCGTCGCTGCGCAGCTGCTGTGCCGGCGTCGGTGCGCACCAGCCGTTCATGAGTGTGAATCTGTCAGCGCCCGAGTTGTGTACGAAGGGCATTGTGCAAAGCATCCAGACCTGCCTGGCGCAACACGCCATGCCCGCCAAGGAGTTGCGCATTGAACTGACCGAGACCGTCATTGTCAGCAGCCTGGAAGCGGTGTCCAGCGCGATCCATGCGTTGCGCGATCTGGGAGTCGGTATTGCGCTGGATGATTTCGGTACCGGCTATGCAGGGCTTGGCTACCTGCAGACCCTGCCGTTCTCCTGCCTGAAGATCGACAAAACCTTTGTGCAGCAAATGCATGATTCCGGGCGCAGCTTTCAAATCGTCAAATCGGCGCTGGAGCTATCGAAGCAGCTGGGCTTGAGCACGGTGGCAGAAGGCATTGAAGACAAGGCCACCGCCGATGCCTTGCGGGATATGGGATGCACCTATGCGCAAGGCTACTATTTCGCCCGGCCCATGCCAGCGAGCGCTGTGGCGGCTTGGACGCAGGGATTTCACCCATGATTCGGGCTGGAGCGCCCGCAGAATGTGCGTGAGCAGCTCCTGTTTTTATAGCGTCTGCAGGCGGCGGATGGCTTCCAGCAAGGTCGCATCCTGCTTCGCAAAGCAAAAGCGCACGACCCGCTGGTCGAAGCTGTCGCCATAAAAAGCCGATAGCGGAATCGCGGCGACACCGATCTCACGCGTGAGCCACTGGCAGAACGCGGCTTCACTCAAGTCTGATACCGCGGAGATATCCACGCACTGGAAATAGCTGCCCTGGCTGGGCAGCAGGCGAAGTCGCGTGGTGGCGAGGCCTTCGCGAAACAGGTCGCGTTTGCGTTGGTAGAAGGCAGGCAACTCCAGGTAGGGCGCAGGGTTGGCGATGTAGTTCGCCAGCGCGTGCTGCATCGGTGTGTTGACCGTGAACACATTGAACTGGTGCACCTTGCGAAACTCGGCGGTCAATGCGGCAGGGGCGGTGATGGTGCCGACCTTCCAGCCGGTTACGTGGAAGGTTTTGCCAAAACTGGAGACGATGAAGGCACGCTCGGCGAGGCCTGGGTAGCGCGCTACGCTCTCGTGCTGCGCTTCGTCAAACACCATGTGTTCGTAGACTTCGTCGCTGATCAGCAAGACGTTGGTCGGGGCCAGTAGCTCTTGCAGCGCCAGCATGTCATCGCGGGTCCAGACCGTGGCGCTGGGGTTGTGGGGCGTATTGACAATCAACGCCCGGGTACGCGGCGTGATGGCGGCGGCGATTTTGGTGAAGTCTGGCCGGAACGTGCCGGGAGTCAGGGGGACGCGGACTGCCACACCACCGGCCAGTTCGATGGTGGGCACGTAGCTGTCGTAGCACGGGTCCAGCACGATGACCTCATCGCCTGCATGCACCACCGCGAGGATGGCCGTAAAGAGGCCCTGGGTGGCTCCGGCTGTAATGGTGATTTCGGCTGCAGCGCTGTACTGGCGGGCGTGAAGCGCACCTATTTTGCTAGCAATTGCCTCACGCAGCGCAGGCACGCCGGTCATTGGCGGGTACTGGTTGTGGCCGTCCTGCATCGCGCGGGTCACGCAATCCAGCAAGACGGGGTCGGCACCAAAGTCCGGAAAGCCTTGGCCCAAATTGACTGCCTGGTGCTCGGCGGCAAGGGCCGACATCACGGTGATGATGGTGGTACCGACGTGGGGGAGTTTGGATTGCAGATTCATTCTTGATCAGTGCTCTTCATCAGTTGGGGTCAGAGCACATTTGCTGCGCAAAGTGGTCTGCCCTCAAACGGCGGCCCCAGAATACGCGAGTGGTCTTACCCCAAAATCTCACAACTCATAATCACTGACATGCCCTTCCATCGCGCGGGCAATCAGGTTGCGGTTCAGTCGGGTGCTCAGCAGTTCAGCAAAGGTGTAGACAAAGTTGCGCAGGTAAGCGCTGCGCTTGAATGCCACACGGGCGACGTTCTGGCCAAACAGCACGCCGGCAGGGCGCACCACCAAGCCGCCCTTGCCGCCATTTTTCTCGCAGTCTTCAATCACATCAGCGACCGCCATTTCGGCGGCAATGCCCACGCCCAGCCCCAGGCGCACATAGGTCTTGATCACATCTGAATCAATCGCTTCCAGCGCAATGCGCGGCGTCAGTTTGCGGGTCGCAAAGGCGGCGTCGATCTTGGTGCGGCCGGTGAACGACGGGTGGTAGGTGATCAGCGGCTCCAGCGCCACATCTTCCAGCGTGATGCGCTCTTTGTAGGCCAATGGGTGGTCAGCAGGCAGCACCAGCATGTGTTGCCATTCGTAGCACGGCAGGGTGACCAGCTCGGAATAGTCGGCCAGGGATTCGGTAGCAATACCGATCTCCGCCACTTCGTCGATCAGCATGCGGGCCACCTGGTCGGGCGCGCCTTGGTGCAGGCTGATATTGACCTTGGGGTAGGCAGTGCGCAGCAAAGCGACTTTTTCAGGCAGCACGTAGCGGGCCTGGGTGTGGGTCGTCGCGATGGACAGCGTGCCGCTGTCTTCAGCGCTGTACTGTTCGCCGATGCGTTTCAGGTTGCCGACTTCCCGCAGGATCAGCTCAATGCTGCGCAGCACGTGCTGGCCGGGTTCGGTGATGCGTTTGAGGCGTTTGCCGTGGCGGGCGAAGATATCGATGCCCAACTCCTCTTCCAGCTCGATGATGGCTTTGGAAACACCGGGTTGCGAGGTGTGCAGGGCTTTGGCGGCTTCGGTCAGATTGAGGTTGCGTCGCGCAGCCTCTTGAACAAAGCGGAACTGGTGCAGGTTCATATCAAATTTCAACTAAAGATGAAATTTATTATGCCTCAAGAGTCTATGGACTGAGAGCCTCCAGGCCCATATTTGCCAGCAATGCGATCAGGCGGGCATCTTCGCCAACGGCGGTTTTCAGCATGAACGTCACTTGCGGAAACTGCGTCTGCAGGTCATCGACCAACTTGGGCAAGTCTTCGCGTGCATGTTTACCGACACCCAAAAACAGCGGCAGGACGCTGAGATGTGTCGCGCCTTGGCCCATCAACTGTTCCACGACGGCGGGCAAATCCGGTTTGCTGAGTTCCAGGTATGCGCAAGCGACCAGTGCGTCGGGATTCATTGCCAGAATGGCCTGCGCCACGGCCTGTATCGGCTGGTGCCACAGCGGGTCGCGCGAACCGTGGGCAAACAACACCAATGCGGGTTTCGCCCCTGTCATGTGAGCCATCATCGGCGCAGTACCAGCCAGGAAAATGCCGAGAGCGATATCAATGAATAGATAAAGCCCGGTAACGCCGCGGTGACCCAGGGAAGCCAGCCGCGCAGCGTGCCCAGGTCACCCAGAATATTGTTCAGCAATACGAAGCTGATGCCCGCCATCACGCCGCCGAACACATAGCTGGCAATCGAGCCGGAACGAAAATGCAAGTAGGCAAAGGGCAGGGCCAGTACCACCATCACGACGCAGCTCAACGGGTAGAACACCTTCTTCCAGAACTGCACCTCATACTTCTGCGCCGACTGTGCGTTGGCGTTCAGGTGCTGGATGTACTGGAACAAATCAATCGTGCCCATGCGCTCGGGCCGCATGACCGCAGCGGCGACCATTTCGGCGCTGATTTGGGTGGGCCAGCGGAACGTGGCTACCCGACCGCGATCCACACGGTTGCCTTGCGCGTCCAGGCTGGTGAATTCGGTGCGGTCCACCTTTTCGAGCTGCCAGTCGTCATGCTCACCAAACCGGCCCACGGCAGCCTGCGTCAGCGATACCAGCGCACCCTGGTTGTCGAATTCGAAGATGCGCACATCCTTCATGTTGCCGTCTGGCGTCAAGGCGCCCACGTTGACCGAGTAGCTGCCGTAGGCCTGCTTTTCCTTGAGCCAGGCGCCGGTCTTGCCGACGGTCATGCGGCCCTGAAACTGGGATTTGAGAACTTGCGCAGTGCGGCTGCCCAGTGGCGCGATGTAGTCGCCAATTGCAAATGTAAACACAGCAAAGCCCACGCCCAAAAACACCAGCGTGCGCAGTGCACGCCAGGGCCCCAGGCCGCTGGTGCGCAAAATTGTGAACTCCGAGCTTTGCGCAAAACGTGCCATCACAAAAATGGTGCCTATCAGCACTGTGATGGGAAATAGCTCGTAGACGTGGCTGGGAATCATCAGGCCGACAAAAAGCATGGCCTGCGGTACTTTGTAGCCAACCGCGCTGTAGTGGCCCACCTGCTGCAGTTCTTCGGCAAAGTCGAAGAAATAAAATAGCGCGATAAAGCCTACCGTCACCAGCATGACCGCGGTCAAGACTTCACCGTAAAAGAGTTTGCGCAGGGTTTTCATGGGGTGCGCTTTCTGGGCCAAAACCGCAGGGTATTCCAGTTGTTATGCCGTTTGGCCAGCCATGCCACTCCCAGCAAGAGCGCGCCGCCATGCAGCGTCAGCATGAACACGGTAAACGAGGTTTGACCCGTTGAAATCCAGCTCTTGCCGACCTCCAGAATATTGACGTAGACCACAAAGACCAAAAATGCCAATCCCAGATTGGCAGTGCGGCCAACCCGGGGATTGACACCGGCAATGGCAAGCGCAATCAACACGAAGTTGAGAGACGCCAGCGTGATACCTATGCGCCATGAAAGCTCGGCGAGGTGCTTCGGTACAGGGCTCTGGAGCAGATCCATACTCCCGATGGCGTTGACCGGTATATAACTTCGCGCCGACGGATCGTCTGCGCCGACCCGCACTCCGTAGGACTCAAATGTGCTGATGCTCAAGTCCGCCTTGCCAGCGTTCTTTTCCAGACGTTGTCCGTTTTTCAAAACCAGAAAACGGTCTGGGCCTACGGTCTCCAGATGGCCGGATTTGGCCGACGTGACAGTTTCCTTCCTCTGTTCCGTTGTCGCGATGAAAACATTGCTGCCGGCTTGCTTGTCCGCAGCGTCTTTTTCGATAAAGAAAACACGGTCGCCGTTGGCGGACTCCTGAAACTGGCCAGGCTCGATACGGGCGATGTCGCCGCGTTTCTCAAAGCGGTCGCGCAGGTCTTCAATGCGGCCAAAAGCCCAGGGAAGAATCAGGAATGCGAGCGTCAGAATGACCACGAGGATAGGCCAGGCAAATTGCAAAAGGGGCTTGATCAGCGAGGTCAGGCCGCGCCCGCTGCCAAACCAGATCACCATTTCGCTGTCGCGGAACATGCGGGTCAGCACGTTCAGTATGGCGATGAACAGGCTCCCTGCCAGGATGATGGGCATTTGCGATAGCACGGTGTAGCCCATGATGATCATCACGTCGGTGGGATCAAAGGTGCCGCGTGATGCATCGCCCACCGTGCGTATCAGCGTCATGGTCATGACGACCGTCACCAGCACGACCAAAGTTGCACCAAAACTGCGCGCTAGCTCTTTTCGGATGGAGGAATGGAATAACATTGGTGGATAAGGAAAGACCGAATTATGAACTTTGAACTCAAATCCTCCAGTCTCGTGGGTGCAGCGGATGAAAAATGCGATGCGTTGATTGTCCTGGTACCCCAATCTTTCAAGGCCGCGAAGGACGATTTGTCCGCGCTGGTAGCCCAAACCATCAAGGCGGGCGACCTGGAAACCAAGGCGGGCAAGTCACTGACACTGTACCGTCCGGTACAAGCCAGTGCGACCCGCGTGGTGCTGGCTGGCGTTGGCGAGGGCACAGCCAAGCAGGTGCGCACCGCCATTGGCGCGGCTTTGGGCGGCCTCAAGGGCGACTCTTTGAAGAAGCTGGTAGTGGCATTTGCCGGCCCAGCTATCGAGGCCGCAGCGCGTGCCGCGGTGTTGGCCGTGGCAGATAGCAGCTACGTTTTCACCCACACCAAAAGCAAGCCGGAAGGCCGCACGCTGGAGAAAGTCACTGTTGCGGCGTCCAACGCGAGCGAACTGCAAATCACCTTTGACCGCACGGTGGCCATCGTTGCTGGCATTGAAGTGGCCAAAGAATGGGCCAATCGCCCAGCCAACCATGCCACCCCCACCTTGCTGGCCAAGGCCGCACAGGCCCTGGTTGCCAAGCAGGCCAAATTCAGCTGCGAAGTGCTAGGTCCCAAGGAAGTTGCCAAGCTGGGCATGGGCTCGTTTATGGCCGTGGCCCAAGGCTCCGACGAGCCTCTGCGTTTCATCGTTCTGCGCTATGACGGTGCCGCCAAGAGCAAGGCGCCGACCGTGCTGGTGGGCAAGGGCATCACCTTTGACTGCGGCGGCATTTCCATCAAGCCGGCGCCTGAAATGGATGAGATGAAGTACGACATGTCGGGCGCAGCCAGCGTGCTGGGCACCTTCCGTACATTGGCGTTGCTCAAGCCCAACATCAACGTGATCGGCCTGATTCCTTCCTGTGAGAACCTGATCAATGGCAAAGCCGTTAAGCCGGGTGATGTGGTCACCAGCATGAGTGGCCAGACTATTGAAATCCTGAACACCGACGCCGAAGGCCGCCTGATTTTGTGCGATGCCCTGACCTATGCCGAACGCTTCAAGCCGGAATCGGTGGTGGATATCGCCACCTTGACCGGTGCCTGCGTCATCGCGTTGGGCGGCGTGCGCAGCGGCATGTTCTCTTCCAAGGACCCATTGGCAAAG
>JAYWAV010000444.1:0-3018 GCA_043782015.1 Rhodoferax sp.
CGCAAAACCTTGTACTGATGGCTAGGCGGAGAGTTTGAGCCCATCAAAAACAAAAAAGCCTGCTAGCAATTAAGTAGCAGGCTTTCTATGTCCCTTGCGGGATCTAACTGGTGGCGCTTCACGGATTCGAACCGCGGACCTGTGGATTATGATTCCCCTTGTGTTTGTATTTGCCATTGTTGAACTGAATTTATTTAATCAATATAGATCAACAGCTTAGACAGGTTAACACTGTAATTGTAGAAAATATTCGGTAGACCCGTCTTGCTATTGGCACAGAAGTGTGGCGAAGTTTTTGCGCAGCGGGTAAAGCCAGATATCTTTGGCCGGGATCAGGCGCTCGTGGCTGGTGGATTTCTTTCCCCTGCCGGCTGTACGCCCGACGTTGATCCAGTTGGCGGCCTTGTAGCAAGTGCCTTTGTGGCGCTCGTATTCCACGAAAGTCTCCAGCAGCACGGGCTCGAAGCCATAGCGGTGTTTCCAGTCCTTTGGTAATTGGCGGGCAGCCAGAGAGAGGATCTTTGAGGCCAGGCCTTTGGATTCGATCCACGGCAGAACCAGGAAGCGCGCATTGTTGATCACCAGCTGCAGGTTCTTTTGTCGCTGCTCCTCATTCCAGCCGATGAATATTTCTCTGTCCTTTAACTTCCAGGCGCATGCACAGAAACTGATGCAGGCAACGAGCTGCTCACCGGCAAAGACGTTGTAGCGGATTTGACTACCCGACATTGCCGCGTAGCCCAAGTAGTGGTAGCGCGCAATGTATTCATTCCAAAGGAGTGAAGTTGCCTTGCCACTGATCACTTGCAGCGTGATGCGCCCAATCTCGTGCACAGGTTGCTTAATGGGAGCCTGGTGATCGCTGGCGGCGGTGGGGGCGAAGTGGGCACGTTTGCGCACCACAGTGATTTGCGAGGGTGGCAGGGTGATGAGTCCGTCGGCCTGCATGCGCAGCAATGCGACGCGGCATGTCATGTCCTTGAGTTCCCCGTTGGGTTTGGTCCATCCCCACAACTGGCAAAGTTTGCGTGATAGTGCTGAACGCTTAAGCGTTGGGTCCTGCGCTATGAGAGCGCGAATAGTCTGGATGTCATCAACGCTAAATTCGCGTGCGCAGTAGATGGTCATGAACTGTTGGGTACTTCCAGAGGGTGGCACGCTCGCATTTGTGCCAGACGCCTGGCATCCATCTGCCAGGGAAGAAAGGCGTCGATAGCGGCAGGCGGCACATTGCCATTATCGGCGCAGGCCTGCAAGTAGGTGGTGAGCCAGGTGCGCAGATTCAGACCCCACAGCTTCATGGTGGCAAACAAGCTGTACATCGTGGCTGCCAATTCTGCAGATCCTTCAGAGCCTGAGCCGTTAAAGTTTTTTCTTCCGACTACTGGAGCGCGTATGCTCCTTTCGGCTTGGTTATTGTCAATGTCCACCCATGGGCAGGCAACAAACACTGTCAATCCTGTCCAATGCGCAGTCATGCTCTCGAGCACTTTGGCCGCTGGTGGAAAGGTCTCGTGATTGGCCACACCAAAAGCACAATCGGTGGCCATCTGCTGCACCGCCTGCTCCAAAACCAATTGGGAGTGCACGCGTTCGGAGCTGCCTATGAGGAGCTTCAGACGCACAGCGTTGAGGTGATACAAGTTGCCAATGCGCTCGACCCACTGCAGCGCCCACTCTTGGCTTTCAGGGTACGAGTTGGCCAACTCAAGGAAGTCGCGTCTCTGATGAGCCCAGCAAAAAGCCAGTCTCACCCCGGGGTTCAGGCGGGCAAAGCGCTTGTAGCCGGAGTAGCGGTCACAGCTGATGATGCCCTGATCGACCCCGGCGAGTTCCGCAATGATCACTTCGGCGGCGCGCGACTTGTCGACCACATAGTGAACCACGGAACAAGACTGAAACACCCACATATACCAGCGGTGCCCTACCTTGCCCAGCACATCGACAAAGACAGCCCAGCGGGTTTCATCGGCATGCCAATAGGGCTCGGTACGAAGCTTTGACTGCAGTGCATCGTCCAGTGGCTGGAACAAGGGCGCTATTGCCTGCAGCCCACCGGCCAGAGTGCCTGGCGCCATGTTCAGGCCGTGATCGGCCAAGTCCTGCAGCAGGCGCTGGCTGGGTCGGCCATAGGCGAACTTATCGAGCAACACGCTGGTCCACACTGAGATTCCAAACTTGCCCCGTTCGATAAGTCTTGCGGGGCTGGGTGCCGTGACGATCCCACTGACACATCCGCATTCGCACGTTGGCATATAGCGATGGCGGTGAATAACACGCCGATAGGCCTTGACCTCGATCTCCAGTACCTGCGCATCTTCGGTGCCGGCAAACTCTTTGAAGGCCAGGCCACACTCAGGACATTGCGCCTTGTGCAGAACAATATCTTCATGTCGCTCACTCAGCTGGGCTTCAATGGTGCGACCGTGGCCGACTGAGCCGCGCTGCTGACCGCGCTTGCGCCACGTCGCTGCTTTGGAGCGACTCTCGCCAGGTATGCTTTGCTCGCTCTTGGTGGAGAAGAGGCGCTTTTGCAGGTCGCGCACCTGAGCGCGTGCTGAGTCCAGTTCGGTCTGCAAAGCAGCATTTGACTTCAGCGCCTGCGCCTTGAGAGCGCGTACGATGCGATCGTGGCGAACCTCTTGTTGATCGCACCTGTTAACCGCTTTGCGGTGCAATCCTTGCCACTTCTGGGCAGCCATCCTCAATTCAATGTGCTCTTGCTTGGTGATCGTGACGAACTCCAATGCAAAGGGCGCTGGCGGTGCGTCAACGGCGACCTTGGTGGCAGCGGTGTCGGTGAAATCGGAGGTTGCACGCACAAGTGCAACGGTAAAGTAAAAACCAAATTGTGTCCAGCAATTTCTGCATTGACCTACGGGTTCACCGAATACTTACAACTCGGGGGGCCAGCGCCACTACCGTGTTGCCCGCCGAGCCGCCACCGGTGCGGCGCGAGTGAACATTGCCCAAATGGCCCAGCAACTCGGTACGTCGCGCGGCGTCGATCAAGGTCAT
>JAYWAV010000445.1:0-3017 GCA_043782015.1 Rhodoferax sp.
TGCCGGAGTTGAAATCCGGGTGGTAAAGGTTGGAATCACCGCCAAAAGCCATGATGTCCGAGTCAGACGCGACCAGCGGCGCGTTGACGGTGACGTAGCTCTCAAACGGCCGGGCACCCAAGTCCAAGGGATCGTAAGCAGGGCGCCCTTGCTGTTTCAGGTGTACAGGTTGCGGCTGGACCATCGTGTTTGGGCCAGTTTCTTCAACGTCGGGCTCTTCTAATGCTGCCACGCGGGCGCTGCGCACTGGCGCCGCATTGTCAGCGGCGGTCAGCCCAGAGCGCCAGGCGGATGGGTCACGCCGGTTCCACAGCACTGCGATAGCCGCTGCGCACGCAGCAACCACGGCCAACAGGGCATACACCAGCCAGGCCGGAACGCGGTCAGACTCGGCGCGGTCCATGCGTTCGCGCATGGCCATCAGGCTGGCATCGTTCTTCGCGGCCTGATCGAGCAAGGCTTTTACACTGCTTTGCAGCTCCTGAATGCGCTGCGAGTCGCGCACCATGTCTTCCAACGGCTGGGCGGATGTTGTGGCCTCCAGTGTCTTGATGCGTTCGGCCAGGTTCTCGATCGGGTCCAGCTTCAGGCGGGCGCGGCTGGAGGCGGGCGCTTGGGCTTCCTTGGGTGCCTTGGGCTCCGCAGCAGGTTTGCGCGGCTTGGCGGGTTCGCGGGCGATGGGTGGCGCGCTTTCGGCCTTCACGACAGGCGCCACAGGCCGGGGAGTCGTGGCCTTAGGGGGCAGCGGAGCTGCTGGTGCTACGGCAGTGGCAACCGGTGTGCTGGTGACCCTTGGTTCAGGCGTGGCGGTGGCTACGGGAACGACGGTGGGAACGGGCGGCGGCTCGGCGGCGCGCACGGGTGGCGATACGTTGTCGCTTGGGAAATCTGCCAGCAGCACATAGCGGCGCGTGGTCTTGGCAGCGCAGCCTGCGCGCACATAGACGGTGACGATGGGCTCATCGACCAGCGCGGGGGAAATGATGCGGATGACGGCGGTGTCAGGCTGCGCCGACGATTCGACCGAGATTTGAATGCGGCCGGGTTCCAGCTTGCTGTCGGCGTAGAACACATCCGCTTCTGCGCACAGGCTGTTGGCGGATTGGCCTGCTTCGAGCTGTGCGGACACTGCCAACTCCAGCGGCTGGCCGATCCAGGCTGCGCCCCGCGCACGGCCCAATGTCAGCGCGGCACTCCCCAAGGTGTATGCCATCAGCGCCAAGCCGATGGTTGCTGTTCTTAGTCTCATTAACGCCCTAAACAATTCCTTACATTCTCACCGCGGAATTGAATAAACGCTACTGATTCAAGGGCTTACAGGTGGGATTTCGGCATAAAAGCAGCGCGCGCAGACCTGCTGGTAGCGGTTGTTGCCACCGATTTCTACCTGCTCGCCTTCGCGCACGCGCTGGCCGGCGTCGTTCAGGCGGATGTTCATCGTGGCTTTGCGGCCGCAGGCGCAGATGGTTTTGATCTCTTCCAGGTCGTCGGCCAGCGTGAGCAAATAGGCGGCGCCGTCAAAGGGCTTGCCCTGGAAGTCGGAGCGCAGGCCAAAGCAGATGACCGGGATGTTGCGGGTGTGGGCGAGCTGGTGCAACTGGCGCACCTGCGCCGGGGTCAGGAATTGGGATTCGTCAATCAGCACGCAGGCCAGCGCGCTTTCACCTTGCAGCGAGTCCCAGAAATTGGTGCTGGCGTCAAAGATGCTGGCCGGACGCTGCAGCCCCAGGCGCGATGCGATCACGCCCACGCCTTCGCGGTCATCGATGCCCGCCGTATAGAGCTGCACGCGTTGGCCTTGCTCCTCGTAGTTGTAGGCAATCTGTAAGAGCGACGTGGACTTGCCGGCGTTCATCGCCGAATACCGGAAGAAAAGTTTGGCCATTTTGTATTGCTTCTATTTTGATAGCTACTTACGCTTATTCCGCGGGCGTTACAGGCGCTTTTGGTATTGACTCCTGAGCGAACAGTCCGTTCGCGGTCTTGGCAACCTGAAGCGTGTCGAAGTATGCATAGGCACCCACGCCCACAGCACCCAACAGCGGCACGAAGCGCGCCGCGCCTTTGCTCAAGACCTTTTGCGTCACCTTGATGCCCAGAGACTGTGCGATGGATTGCAGCACCTTGGTCGTGGCTTCGCGCACCAGCACCCGCTCCCCGACGCGCACCGCGACGTCACGAAACAGTTGGGCCGACACATGCTTGAAGAGGCAATACAGCATCTCTTCGCGTTTTAGCGTCTTTTGCTTGCCGTAGACCGCTGCAATGTCAGACACCATTTGCGCCTGAATGCGCCAGACGCCAACCAGCTCTGGCAGCACCGTGAGCCAGCCCAATACGCCGGGTGGAAGCGCTAGCGAGCTGGCGAGCAATGTGGCCTGGCGCGCGGCAGTGCGGCCGATGGCATGTGCTCGTGCGGCAGGCTGCTGCAAAGCCTGCTCCTGGCTGGGTGGTACACGCAACACCAGATCGAGGATGGCTTCGCTGGCCTGGTCGCGTACGGTGAGGCTTTTGCTAACCATGCGCTGGCTCCGCCAAATGGAAGACCGACGCATCGCGCCCCGCGGGTTGGCCCAGGCGCTTGGTCAGCAGGCGGTAGGTGTCCAGATCGAACGCCAGGGCGGCGCTGGACTGCACGGCATCCTCAAGGTCGCTGTCGTCGTGCACCGTCGCCAGATGGCACCACTGGTCAAACACGTGGATATCGGTGCGCTGGGTGGCAGCGTGGTATTCGCGGATAGCGACTTTGCCCTTGTGCGGCCAGGCCTTGAGGCGATGTTCCGCCAGCGCCATTTGCAGGCGGATCTGGTGCAGGGCAGCAGTTTCGCGTCCGGCGCACAGGCCTTTGCATTTGCCGATCTGGTGCGCGAAGCAGGCGCCTTTGCTGGACTCCAGCCCCAGTGCCTGCAGACAAAGGCCATGCGTATCGGCCAACGCGCGCAGCGCATCGTGGGCCTGGCGCTTGCTGCGGTAGGCACCGTACAGCTGGGGCAGAGTTTCCGGCAGTACATCGTCGA
>JAYWAV010000446.1:0-3015 GCA_043782015.1 Rhodoferax sp.
TGCCTCGGCTCTACCTGATCTCACAGCGCTACACCATTGCCTCTGATCGCGACAGCCTTCTGACTGAGATTGGCAACCTGGGCTACAGCGCCTATTCCAGTGGCAAAGCGCTGGAGCTCGCCGCCAGTGCCGACGCAAAGGACTACGCTGTCAAAGTACCTCCCGGATGGCGCGTCGAAGTGCCCAAGCCGATCCGCTTTGGCTTCAACGGCATTTGCGGCGGCGGCACCCTGGTGCTGCAGGCGCCAGATGGCGTGCGCGAGAGCTACCAGCTGAATGCGCCTGCCTGCAAGCCGGTGTTGGCAGGCCCTGCGCCATGATGCACCGCCATCACAAGCAGCGCGGTTTCACGCTGATGGAGGCGATTGTTGCGCTGGTGCTGATCGCCACCACCGGCATGGCCCTGTTCAGTTGGGTCAACAGCAACATCCTCACATTGCAGCGCGTGCAGGCCGCCAACGCACAGGAAGCCGCCACCGTGAATGCCTTGCAGTACCTGCACAACGTGAACCCCATGGCCACGCCCGAGGGCAAGGTCCTGCTTGGCACCTACACGCTGAACTGGACATCGGAGCAACTCAGCGAGCCGCGCGACACCGCCGGCTACCCCACTGGCAATGGTCTGTACCAAATCGCGATGTACCAGACCCAGGTCCGCCTCGAAAATCTGGATGGCAAAGACTGGTTTGACTTCAAGCTGCAACAGGTGGGCTACAAGAAGGTCCGCGAAATCAGGCCTCCGCTATGAGCAATGATGCGGACAAGCAGCGCGGTTTCACGCTGATAGAAATGCTGGTGGTGCTGATCATCACCGCGCTCGTCAGCGGCGTGCTGTTTCAGGCGCTGGAGCGCAGCTACTCGCTGCAGCGGCGCTTTGGCACCGAGCTGTTCAAGGTGCAGCAAGGCCAGATGGCCATCGACTGGTACCGCCAGACCGTGCAGGGCCTGTACCCTGACGTGCCCGAGGCCAGCGATATCTTCAAGGGCGATGCGAATGGCTTTTCGGGCCTGACCACCAACCCGCTGGGCGAGGACTATGGTGCGCCGACACCGATTCAATGGGCGCTGGTCGCACGCACCGATCAACCCCGTATCGATCTGGTTTACCGCGAGCGTGGCCAGGACACTGTGGTGTCCAGCTGGCAGGGTACCGAAGCCAAGTTTGTCTATTACGACGAGCTGCAAGTCGCCCATGACACCTGGCCGCCTAAGCTGGGCCTGTTTCCCCAGTTGCCGCGCCAGGTGCAGCTGGAAGCGCGCGACAACGGCGACCCGTTTGTGGTGGTTGCCGCACCGATGGGGCCGACGGAAGCCCTGCTGCGCCCGCAAGACCTGTTCAGGTTCATCCCGTGAAGCGGCTCGACATGCGCAGGCCATCCGCACAACAGGGCGGCTTCGTCCTCGTGCTCACCTTGTGGGTGCTGGTGATCGTGGCGATTGCCGCCGGCTACTTCAACGACCGGGTCTCGCGGGCCGTAGAGCTGGCCAACCAGTCGCGCCAGAACGCGCAAGCCCTGATCGACATGGCCTCCACCCGTGCCGAAATTCTGTACCGGCTCAGCACCACCACGCTGACCGAATACGGCCTGGGCCGTGGCAACACAGCCATTTATCTGGACGACCGCGCATACCGCGGCGAGGGAAATACCGTCGTGCGCATCCAGGACACCCGTGGCTTGTTGAACCTGAATCTGGCAGACGACAGCCGCCTGAACCGTTTCCTCGGTCTGCTGGGCATCGAGCCTGACCAGCGCAGCCGCATGATCGACACGCTGCGCGACTACACCGACGCCGACAAACTCACGCGTATCAACGGTGCCGAAGAAGACGACTACCGCGCCCTGAATTTGCCGCCACCGACCAACCGCGATCTGGTCACGCCGTGGCAGGCCAAGCGCATCATCGGCTGGCGCGATGCGCCGCAGTTGTGGGACAACGACCGCCTGGTCAAGCTGACCGCCACCAGCCAATCAATGGGCATCAACCCCAACACTGCGCCCGCCGAAGTGCTAGGCACACTGCCCGGCGTCACCGAAGAAGTCGTCAAGGCACTGATGGCGCAGCGCCAGATTGTGCCCTTGGTCAACGAAGGGCAAATTTCGGCGCTCACGGGTGGCCCGCTGAACCTGTCCATGGGCATGGGCATCATTGCGATCCCCAGTGACACCCTGCGTATCACCCAGTCCATTCCCGGGCAATCCTGGGCCCTCCAGTTCACCGTCAAGCTCACGCCCACCAACCCCAAAACCCCTTGGCGCACTGATTTTTATAGCAAGGTCAGCGCACCCGGTGCGGCGCAGGGAACACCCGAGGTTTCCGAGTTGCCCCCGCGCTCGATCGCGCCGCCGGACCAGATTCCGTGGTTCCTGAGGCCATAACGCCCCCCCGGCAGGCGTGGGCCACAGTAAAATCCCCGGTCCAGCCCTATCTAGAGCCCCTAATCAATGCCCTTTCGTTTTCCGGTACGCCGCTTTCTCCAAAGCACTGAAAAAACCCAGGCTCCCAGCACCCGCTATGGATCGCTGCAGTGGGTTCTGGCCAGGCCCCTGTACCGCTTTCACGTGATTGACCTGTCCCAGGTGCCACTGAAAAACCGTCCGCAGGCCCTGCAACTGGAGCTCTCCCAGTGGACGCCTTTCAGCCATCCGGCGTACTACGTGGGCTGGAATGGCGCGCAGGCCCTGATCTGGGCCTGGGACGCAGAGAAGGTTGGCTCCGCCATCGCCGCACAGGGCCTGAAGCCGGGCAAAGTCGAAATCCTGCCCGAGTCTTTGTTGCAAGTGCCACTGCACAGCGGCCCCTGCCTGGCCCGCTGTATGGATGGCTTTGAAGGCCAGCTGTGGCGCAGCGGCAAGTTGCAAAACAGCCGCTGGTGGCCACAAACACCCAGCGCGCAAGAGTGGCTCATGTTCCAGCGCGACGCTGGCGTGCCGCCCGACGAACAAATGGCCCAGACTCCATCCGCTCGCGGCGGCGTGCTGGCCGATCAACCCTGGCTACACGCGGTCGGCCAGG
>JAYWAV010000447.1:0-3013 GCA_043782015.1 Rhodoferax sp.
ATGTCCACTGTTTCCATGCGCATTGACGAATCCTTGATCAGCGCTGCCCGCACGGCCGCCAAGGCGGAATTCCGCACCGTGCAGGGGCAGGTGGAGTTCTGGGCCAAAGTCGGCCGTGCTGCGCTGGACAACCCCGACCTGCCAGCCTCCTTCATCGCCGAAAGCCTGATGAGCCTGGCCGAACCGCGTGAAGAAAGCGCGCCCTTCGTGCCGCGCAGCCTCAGCGCCACCGCGTCAACATGAGTTGGGAAGTCCAGCAAACGCGGCGTTTCGCCCGTGTCTACAAAAAGTTGACCAACGCTGCACTGATTGCCGACACGGACGCTGCGGTCGTCGCCGTAGCCGACAACCCTGATACAGGCGAACGCAAGAAGGGCGACTTGGCCCAGTTGTGGGTATACAACTTCCGTAGCCAAGGCCAGCTGTACTTGCTGGGTTACACCCGCGAGGAAAACGTTCGCCTGGTCTACCTAGAAGCCCTGGGGCCGCATGAGAATTTCTACCGGGATTTGAAGCGGTGAAATAGACGCGTCGCAAGCGTACTTTGCCAATCGTATCGTCGCAGTCGTCGGCATGGCTCACATATCGAAGCTGACCTGCGGCCCCGACACACCCAGCTCGTTGTAGGCCCATGCGTCTTCGGCCCAGCCCTCGCGCTCGGTCAAGATATTGGGGCAGTGGGCCACGGCGCGCATGGACTCGGCGCAATAAGGCATGCGAGCCTACAGGCCGCAGCAGCCGTTGCACCGCCTTGATTCAGGGCGCGAAACGACTGGTGCAAGGACTCCCACACGGGCGTTAGCGTGTCGTTCTCGGGGCTCCAGTCCTTGGACAACTCAGCTCAGCGCACAAAGCGCAAGCTCACTGCGCTGCTGGCCACCACGCCTGACTCGACCCGCCAGGGCACGCCGGTGCCTTTGTCACGGGGCCAGCTTGCAGTGTTACGACCACAGCAATTGAATTTTGGCGATGAAATTCAGTACAAGGTGGAGCAACGCCGTACTCGATGGGACAGCGGCATTGGCTACCAGGACCGGGACATTTTTAAAGCTTTCCTCAAGCCCCCCATCCCCCAACGCAAACTCATTCGCGAAGTGATTTTGACGTTTGCCAAGGTCCACAGCGACACGTCAGGGCCGACCCAATAGCTTCCTGTGGAACCAACGGTCTGCAGCATATCCACACCCCTTAAACCCAGCGCTGCGCCGCATAGGTGTAAAGCGGAATCCCCACCAGGATATTGAAAGGAAAGGTCAGCCCAAGCGACATGCCGAAGTAGAGCGACGGACTGGCTTCAGGAATGGCGTGGCGGATAACGGCGGGCACGGCGATATAGGACGCGCTGGCGGCAAGCACCATCAACAGCGCCACGTTGCCCACTGACATTCCCAACACCCAACCCAGCACCAGCGCCAGGCCGGCATGAACCAGCGGCCCCAGCACGGCGTAGGCCAGCAACCAGGCCGATTGCCCTTTCAGCTTGCCAATATTACGAGCTGCTAGCAGGCCCATGTCCAGCAAAAAGAAGGCCAACATGCCCTTGAACAACGCCACCGAGAACGGCGCCATTGCGGCCTGCCCCGCTTCCCCGGTAACCAGGCCAATCACCATCGCACCGAGGAGGAGCAACTGCGCGCCGTCCGTCAACGACTCATGCAGGGTGCGCCCCAACGGTGCGTTAACTGGGCCGGCCCCTGAAGCCAGCGCGGCCTGCCGGCGCGCATGGTTGGCCAACACCACCGCCAGCACAATGGCCGGAGACTCCATCAGGGCCATCGCTGCCGCCATGTGCCCCCCTACGGCCACGCCGTGCGACTCCAGGTACTGGGTGGCCGTGATGAAGGTCACGGCACTGACCGAGCCATACGTGGCGGCCACGGCGGCGGCGTCAAAGCCGTTGAGAAAGCGCCGCAAAAGCAGATAGCCCAGAACCGGCACCAGCACGGCCAGGCCCAGCGCCGCGCCCAGGCTGACGAGGACCTCCGGGGTAAAGCCAGACTTGGCCAGCGCAAACCCGCCCTTCAGCCCCAAGGCCATCAACAGGTACAGCGACAAAAAACGCGAAATGGGTGGCGGGATTTCCAGGTTCGACTTCAGCAAGCCAGCCAAGAGGCCAAATACGAAAAACAAGATGGCGGGGTCAGAAAAACTCTGCATAGGACGGGGGCCGATCACAAAACAAGACTTGTCACCATAGCGGCTAGCTCGCTTTATGAAAAGCAGATACTTCTTCACCAACCTTCCTAAAAATACTGAGCATGACCCCCGCATTCAACTACAAACACCTCTACTACTTCTGGGTGGTCGCGAAAGAAGGCGGCATGTCGCGGGCGGCTGACAAACTTGGCATGGCGGTGCAAACCGTCAGCGCGCAGGTGCGTGAACTGGAGCGTTCACTGGGCTTTACGCTCCTCAAGCCCGCAGGGCGCGGTCTTGTGCTGACCGCTGCCGGGCTGGCCGCCCTGCAACAGGCCGACCAGATTTTTCAGCTGGGTGAAAGCCTGCCCGCCCGGGTGCATGACGCCGCCAGCACCCCGGTTGTTCGGCTGGCAGCAGGCATCACCGATGGGCTGCCCAAGCTGGTCGTCCACCGCCTGCTGATGCCTGTGGTGCAGGAACCCCATTTGCGCTTGCTTTGCCATGAGGGCAAATTTGAAGACCTGCTGGGCGACCTGGCCCTGCACCGGCTGGACATCGTGCTGTCAGACCGCCCCGCACCACCCCACCCGAACATCAAGCTCTACAGCCACGCCGTCGGCCATTCGGCCATCACCTGGTACGCCACGCCAGCGCTGGCCAAAACAGCCACCAAGCCCTTCCCGGATTGCCTGGCCGACCTGCCGCTGCTGCTGCCCACCGCGCACACCGCCGTTCGCCTGCGCCTGGACAATTGGCTCGAGCAGCGCGCCATTCGCCCCCGCATCGTGGGTGAGTTTGAAGACAGCGCCTTGCTCAAAACCTTCGGCGCCAGCGGAATGGGCGTATTCCCGGCGGCCGAGTGGGTGCATGACGA
>JAYWAV010000448.1:0-2991 GCA_043782015.1 Rhodoferax sp.
CCCCCCATGGGGACGTTCATCGCCTTGGGACGGCGCGGCGGCGATGAGTTCCCTCGCGACGCGTACCGCCTGCACCAGGCTGGACGCGTCGGCCCGGCCGGTGCCGGCGATATTAAACGCCGTGCCGTGGTCCGGGCTGGTACGCACAAAGGGCAAGCCCAGCGTCACATTAACGCCCTGCTCCACCCCCAGATATTTCACTGGAATCAATCCCTGGTCGTGGTACATCGCGACCACCACATCGAACTCACCGGAGCCATCGAGCCCGCGGGCGCGCATGAACACTGTATCTGGCGCGATGGGGCCGGTCGCATCACAGCCTAGCGCCCGCGCTGCCGCAATGGCCGGCGCAATGATGTCAATTTCTTCGCGACCAAACAGACCACCCTCCCCGGCATGGGGGTTGAGGCCGGCTACGCCCATACGCGGCGCGCGGCCCAGCATGCGGCTCAGCGCCTCATGGGTGATCTGCAGGGTCTGCAATACGTTGTCATAGGTCACCGCCGCAATCGCATCGCGTAACGCCATATGGATGCTGACGAGCACCGTGCGTAACTCGGGACTTGCCAACATCATCCGCACCGGAACCTGGTCCGGGCGCTGGCCCAGATGCTGGGCCGCCAAGGCTTGCAGCAACTCCGTGTGCCCGGGATACGCATTGAACGGCGCTCCTGCAGCAGACAGTGCCACTTTGTGCAAAGGCGCCGTCACCATCGCCGCCACTTCGCCGCGCAGGGCGGCCTGTGCGGCCCATTGCACGCACTGCCCTGCCATCAAGCCTGCGGCAGCGCTGATTTCGCCCCATGCTGGCACAGGGCCATGGCCACCTATTTGCAGAACCCCAATGCAATGTGGAGGCAGCGTGAGCGCATCGGACGGCTCGGCAATCCGGGCCACTGGCAAGACGATACCGCCAGCCGGGTAAGTGACTTCCGCAGCCCGCCGCATCGTCGCCACATCCCCCACCACAAAGCAGCCGTGCAATAGCGGCGCGCGTTCGCGAAAGGCTTTGGCGATGATTTCGGGGCCAATGCCTGCGGCATCGCCCTGGGTGATTGCAATCGGCAGCACGTCCTGGGTCATGGAGCGCCTCAGGCGGGGTTATCGATATCAATGAAGGCGTGCGCCAGGCCCAGCTGCTGCGCCACATGGGCGGCAACGGCGGGGGCGCCGTAGCGTTCGCTCGCGTGGTGGCCACAGGCCAGGAAGGACACACCGCATTCACGGGCGTAATGCGCCTGCGGCTCAGAAATTTCGCCAGTGATGAATGCGTCTACTCCGGCAGCAACCGCTTCTTCGAAATAGCCCTGCGCGCCACCCGTGCACCAGGCGAGTTTGCGTACCGGTCCGGGCTTGCCCTGTACCAGCACGACCGAATGATTCAAAGTCATTTCAATGTGCGTGGCCAAAGCGGCGGCATCGGCATAACTGCCAGAGGCGGGTGTGCCCAGCCAGCCCAGCTTCTGCTCGGCAAACCGCCCCTCCGCCAACCAGCCCAGCGTCTGGCCCAGTTGTGCGTTGTTACCCAGCTCGGCGTGCGCGTCCAGCGGCAGGTGGTAGGCAAACAGGTTGATGTTGTGTTGCAGCAGCAGCGCCAGGCGTTGCCGCATCCAGCCGCTAACCTGGCCATTGAAGCTGCGCCAGAACAGGCCGTGGTGCACAAACACCGCATCGGCGCTCGTAGCAATGGCCGCCTCAATCAACGCCTGGCTGGCGGTAACGCCGGAGATGATTTTGTGAATGTCATTGCGCCCTTCGACCTGCAGGCCGTTGTGGCAATAGTCCTTGAACTGGCTGGGCAGCAACAGGGTGTCAAAGGTTTGCAGAAGTTGGTCGCGGGTGGCCATGTCAGGTCTTGCGGTGGGGTCTTGTTTCGAGGGGTGTGGGATGCGTTGGCATTGTCGTGGATTGTGCTTGCAGGCTGCTATCGCAGCCTATACCTGCAGCAATCCAGCGTTTGGCGAGGCATCCTAGCAGCGCGCCGAGAGGCCGCGCCAACCCTTGAAGGCTGCGCGGCAGCGCGAGTGTGACCGCTTGCACGGGCGCTTCCACGGCCTGGCAGCGGTACATCTGCAATGCATCGTTCCAGGCCAACGCATCGCAAGCACCATGGCGTTTGCCCGACAACAAAACGCCCACCGGACATGGCTCAGCCAGGCAGCACATGCCACAGCCACTGCACGGCGCTCCCAGCACGGGCTTGGCCGGTGCAGCGGGATGGATGTGAATGGTTTGTGAATCGGGGCGAGGCATAGAAACACAATGTAGCGCTTGTGTAGCCCCTTAGCGCTTGAAATTCCGGCGGCGGCCTACAATTTGGACCTATGAAACGTCTCTGGCTCCTGTTCTCGCAAACCGCCACCGTCTTGCTGGCGGCCTGGTTTGTTGTCGCAACCCTCAAGCCCCAGTGGCTGGGTAACCCCTCCATGGGTGGCGTGGTCTCGCTGCTGGAGGCGCCGGCGGGCGCGCCCGGCGCGGTACCAGCTGGCAGTTTCCGCCTCGCAGCGCAAAAGGCGTCTGGCGCCGTGGTCAGCATTAACACCAGCAAGGCCGCGCGCAAGAACCCCAATAGCGGCGACCCGTGGTTCCGCTTCTTCTATGGCGACCAGGGTGGTGAGCCGCAAAGTGGCCTCGGCAGCGGCGTGATCGTCAGCACCAGTGGCTATGTCCTGACCAACAACCATGTGGTCGAAGGCGCAGACGAAATTGAAGTATTTCTGAATGACGGGCGCCATACCGTGGCGAAAGTGATCGGCACGGACCCGGACAGTGATCTGGCCGTACTGAAGATCGAACTCGACAAGTTGCCGATCATGGTGCTGGGCAACTCGGACAACCTGGAAGTCGGCGACCAGGTGCTTGCCATCGGCAACCCGTTTGGCGTGGGCCAGACCGTCACCAGCGGCATCGTCAGCGCGCTGGGGCGCAACCAGCTGGGCATCAACACCTTCGAGAACTTTATCCAGACCGACGCGGCGATCAACCCTGGCA
>JAYWAV010000449.1:0-2977 GCA_043782015.1 Rhodoferax sp.
ATAGTCTGTGCCAAATGCAAACTCATCCTGAACCATCAGGCCTGCAGACTCTGCGTGCCTGCGAAATTCCCTGGGGCAGGGCAGGCAGCCGCCTGGAAAGATGTACTGCTGGATGAAGTCTGTCGACCTGATGTAGCGGTCAAACAGGGAGTCATCAATCACGATGGTCTGGATGCAGGCGTGCCCACCTGGCTTGAGCAGGCGGCTGACGGTCTGAAAGTATTGCGGCCAATAGGCGCGTCCCACGGCCTCGACCATTTCAATGGAGCAGATGGCGTCAAACGGCGCGTCCTTGATGTCCCGGTAGTCTTGCAGCCGCAAGTCCGCTGTCTTGCCTTCACCCGTCGCCACGCCCAGCCTGTCGATGCGCTGATTGGCGTAGGCGAGTTGCTCCGTGCTGAGCGTCACGCCCACAACCGACGCTCCGAATTGAGTCGTGGCTTTTTCTGCCAGGGCGCCCCAGCCACAGCCAATTTCCAGCACCCGGTCGCCTTTTTTCACGGCGGCCATTTCCAGGGCGCGGCAAACCTTGGCATCCTGCGCCTGGCGCAGCGGCTGAGTCCGGTCGCCATCAAACCACGCCGATGAGTAATTCATCGAGCCATCCAGCCACAGGGCATAAAAAGTATTGCCCAAGTCGTAATGTGCGTGGATGTTCTTGCGGCTGTTGCCTTTGGAGTTGTGATTGAGCAGATGCTTGATACGGTACAGCAGCCGCCCGGCCCAGGTGCCGTAAACGAACTCCTCCACGTCACGGCGGTTGGCGACGAATACCTTGAGCAACTCGGTCAGGTCGGGGCTGCTCCAGTCACCCGCGATATAGCTTTCGGCAAATCCGATATCGCCGGATTTCAGTGCAGCGCGGCAGACCTGCCAGTTGTGCAGGATCATGGTGGCAACCGGCCCTGGTTTGCCATCATCCGCAGGCTTGTGGGGATGCTCACCAAACCGGCGCACCGTACCGTCGGGCAAATGCAGGGTGAGTGCCCCATGGCGCAGTCGCTGTAACAGCTTCAAGGCGGTGCGGGCGGCGGCCGGTGCGTCGGATGGGAATGAAAATGTGTTTTGGATGGCGGTGCTCATGGGATATTCTTGCTTGACAGGGTAGTTGAGGGGTCAGCGCGTTACAAATGTTTTGGGGGCAGGTGGTTTGCTGAAAAATTTCAGGCGTTTCAGCCACAGCCGTGTTGCCTGCACGTGAATGTGGAACACCACACCCAGGGTCATCAACGGATAGCGCCACACCGCTTTGCGCATGCTGGCGCGGGTGATGGGCTCGAGGGTTCCGCTAACGCTGGTTTGCAGCAGCGCGCCCGCGTCGTCCTCAAAATCAATGCGCGCCACGGTTTTGTCTGCGCCGTCATGCTTGCAGCGCATGAACCGGAAACGGTATTGGCCTTCAACCGGGCAAAACGGAGACACGTGAAAAACCTTGGCACTGGAAATCTCCACGCCGAATTTGGGCGCGTCCAGCAGATAACAATGGCGTTCGCCAAAGGTGTTGTTGACCTCTACCACGATGGCGCGCAGTGCCCCCCCCGACCCGAGGTCGGCACGATGGCAGTACCAGAAGCTGACCGGTTTGAAAGTGTGGCCCAGGACCCGGGGATAACAGTGCAACCAGACTTCCCCCGTGGCATCGGTGATGCCTTCCTGGGCAAGCAGTTCATCAAGCCAGCCGATCGAGCCACCTTGGGCCGCGTCACGGCCATCACCGTGATCGCGGTCAAAAAAGCTCAATGCCCCGAACCGGTTGACTGGCAATGGGGTTGACATTGCCTTTGAGGCTGGCGCCAGTGTCCGCATGGGCAACATCAGAAAATAAGTGGGGTAAGCAAAAGCATTGCGCACCGGTCGCAAACGCGTGTGCCTGACCTGGCCAAAACCAATCAAGGGCACATTTGTCATCATGCGATGTGTCCTATTTGCCTGAGCAATTGTTCGGCCACAAAGCGGCC
Organism: Rhodoferax sp.; assembly: GCA_043782015.1. GTDB lineage: Bacteria > Pseudomonadota > Gammaproteobacteria > Burkholderiales > Burkholderiaceae_C > Allorhodoferax. The sequence goes on from JAYWAV010000449.1 coordinate 1,959, forward strand.
GGATTTAAGCCCGTCTTCGTGAAAGCCGTAGCCGGTCCAGGCGCCACAAAAATAGGTCGCTTGTTGCCCCTGCAGCCATGGCAGTTGGCGCTGCGCCTTGGTGGCGGCAAGGTCGAATACCGGGTGCGAATAGTCGAACGCGCCCAGCACATGGTGGCCGGCGATCGGACGTGTGGGATTGAGCGACACCACGACCGGCTGCTCCCAGGGCAGGGGCTGCAGGCGGTTGATGAGGTAATGCAGGCAGACGCTGGGGCTGGCGGCCTGCGCAGGCTCAACATTGCATTCGTAGTTCCAGGCCGCCCACGCCGCTTTTAGCTTGGGCAAGACCCTTGCATCGGTGTGCAACAGAGCCCGGTTGGCCTGGTAACGAATCGCGCCGAGGGTTGTGTTCTCAGCCGCTGACGGTTCACGCAACAGGGCCAGCGCCTGGTCTGAGTGGGTGGCCACGATGACGGCATCAAAGACCTCGCTGCCAGAATCGGTGGCAATGCGCACGCCGCTGCCCCGGTCGTCTGTTTTGGCAAAACGTTCTACGTGGCGCACAGGCGTGTTGAGCCGTTTGTCTGCAATCGTGGCGGTGATTTTCTCGACATAGTTTCTAGCGCCGCCCTGTACCGTCCACCATTGCGGGCGATTGCTGATCTGCAGCAGGCCATGGTTGTGGCAAAACCGGATCATCGTGCTCACTGGAAATTGCAGCATCTGCGTCGTGGGGCAGCTCCAGATACAGGCCATCATGGGCATGAAGTACCAGTCGCAAAACTCGGCGCTGAAACGGTGTTCACGCAGGAAGTCGCCCAGGGTCTGCTTCAACTGCCCTTCACTTCCCTGTTCAGCAAGCCGGGTGGCAAGTTTGTTGAAGCGCATCAGGTCGCGCAACATGTTTAAAAAACGCCAATTCAGCAGGTTGCTGCGCTGGGCAAAAAGCGAGTTCAGACTGGATCCACTCCACTCCAGTGTCCGCGCACCAGAAACGCCGCGAGCCTGTACCGAGAACGACATCTCGGATTTTGCGA
>JAYWAV010000450.1:0-2976 GCA_043782015.1 Rhodoferax sp.
TCGTAGAAACGGTACAGCAACCGCGCGAGCGTGGACTTGCCTGAGCCACTGGGGCCGACCACAGCAACCGTCTTGCCCGCAGGGATCTCGAAGCTGATGTGGTGCAGGATCGTGCGGGCGGGGTCATATGCAAACGTCACATCCTCAAACCGTACCGCTGCATCGGCGCCATTGGCCGCTAGTTGCAGGGGCTGCGCCCCCGGCTCGTCCGCAATCTCTCGCTCACGCTCCATCAGCGTGAACATTTTTTCCAGATCGGTCAGGCTTTGTTTGATCTCGCGGTAGATCACGCCCAGGAAGTTCAATGGAATATAGAGCTGCAGCATGAAGGCATTGACCATCACCAGATCGCCCAGTGTCATGCGACCCTCGGCCACGCCGTTGGTGGCGCGCCAGAGCATGGCCACCAGGCAGGTGACGATGATCAGTTGCTGACCAGTGTTGAGAAGCGAGAGCGTCGTCTGGCTCTTGACCGCGGCACGGCGGTACTTCTCCAGGTTTTCGTCGTAACGCTTGGCTTCAAAGTCTTCGTTGTTGAAGTACTTGACGGTTTCGTAGTTCAGCAGCGAATCGATCGCGCGGCCGTGGGCCGTGGAGTCCATCTCGTTCATCTTCTTGCGGAACTGCGTGCGCCACTCGGTCACGGTGATCGTGAAGGTGATGTAGACCGTGAGCGCGGCGATGGTGATCCAGGCGAACCAGATGTCGAATTTGACTGCCAGCAGCGTCAGCACCAGCACCACTTCGATGATGGTGGGGATGATGCTGTACAGCGAATAGCTGATCAGCGAGTGCACGCCACGCGTGCCGCGCTCGATGTCGCGCGTCATGCCGCCGGTCTGGCGCTCCAGGTGAAAGCGCAGGCTCATGGCGTGCAGATGGCGAAACACCTGCAGGCTGATGGAGCGTGAGGCGCCCTCGGTGGCCTTCGCAAACACCAGTTCGCGCAGTTCGGCAAACAGCGAGGTACACAGACGCAGCGCGCCGTAACCTATCAGTAGCGCCACGGGCACAACGATGATGGCGGTAGGGTCACCCGGCTTGAAGGACATCGTGTCCACCAGGGTCTTCAGCAGCAGCGGCACCCCGACGTTGGCCAGCTTGGCGCCGATCATGAACGCCAGTGCCGCCATCACGCGCCACTTGTAGGTCCACAGATAGGGGAATAGCCGGGTCAGCGTGCCCCAGTCAGAGCGCAGCGGCACAGGCGCGCCGGGCAAAGGAGCGGGGGGAGCGATAGCCGAAGTGGCGTGGGCGTGCATGGATTGTCTTTTTTGAAAGAAGTTAGGATTGTGCCCATGTCTACCAATTCCAGCCCCCCCATCGTCCAATTGCCAACCGAGGAGGAGCTGGTGCTCAAAGTGATCCCCATGCCGGCAGACTGCAACGCCAACGGCGACATCTTCGGCGGATGGGTGATGGCGCAGGTAGATTTGGCCGGCTCCGTACTGCCGGCGCGCTATACCCAAGGCCGCATGGCCACCGTGGCGGTGAACGAATTTGTATTTAAACAGCCCGTGCGGGTGGGCGATATCCTGAGCTTTTTCTCCAAGGTCAGCCGCATTGGGCGCACGTCGATCACCGTCAAAGTGGAGGTCTACGCCGAACGCTTTCGTGCGCAGGGGCAGTACGTAAAGGTCACTGAAGCCTCCGTCACGTATGTGGCAATTGACGACAACGGCCAGCCGCGCGAGATCCCGAGGCCCGCGGCCTGAGATCTGCTACTTTTTTCATAGCTGCTTGCGCACATCAGATGCGCTCTGCAGGCACTTTTGCACCCAAAGTGCAAGCAAAAGATACGCCGCTCGACAGCGCCCCGGATTGCCGCTTAAATGGGGGACTTTCCAAGGAGATTCCTCATGCACTACGTGGATGGATTTGTCGCCGCCGTACCCACCGAAAAACGCGCAGAATACCTCGCCTATGCAACACAGTTTGCTGCGCTGTTCAAGAAGCACGGGGCGCTGAAGGTCGTCGAGACCTGGGGCGACGATGTGCCAGAAGGCAAGCTGACCTCTTTCACGATGGCCGTAAAGCGTGAAGACAGCGAAAGCATCGTGTTCTCGTGGATCACCTGGCCCTCGAAAGAGGTACGCGATTCCGCCTGGAAGGCGCTGATGGAAGACCCCGCAATGAAACCCGGGGCAACCCCAATGCCGTTTGACGGCAAGCGCATGATTTTCGGTGGCTTCCAGATGATTCTGGAAGCTTGAGACTGCCACAACTACAGGATTGACGGATGTCCACGTCCTCTGCAGACCCCCGCGAACTTGTGATCACCCGCCTGATCGATGTGCCCCGGGTTATCCGCTATTTGAGCAGCGCCGCACTGGCTTCCGCAGGCGGCAGGTATTTGGAAAACAACTTGAGCATGGTTCCGTCCCGCGTCATGCCATCGACAAGCTCGCGCCATCGCAGTATCTCGGACTGTGAAAATTTGGCTCTGGAAAAAATCAGGGCGTACGGAATGTCAGCCTCGTTCTTCTTCCAGTCCGTCACCCGTATAGTTTTCAAGTCGGCATCTGTCAGGATATGGCGATACACCAGCGGAATACTCAGCGTCGCGGCAAACATGTCGAGCTTGAGCATGCGGAACAGCTCAGGCGAGTCCTTGGCCTCGGGGCTGCGGCCCACTGCCCGCAGCTGGTCCACAAAGTCGTCATACGACGCCCCATGCTTGTAACTCCGGATGGCACCCCACTTCAAAGCCGGGTTGGCCAAAAATTGTTCGGTAAACGTGATATCCGGCGGCAGGGTCTTGCCAGCCAGCACCATGTTTCTTTGCCCCATGTAATAGACGAAGTGCGCGAACTGCTCCCGGGCTGGCGTGCTGATGGCCGATGTGGCCATGTCCAGCTGGCCCGCTTCCATTTCCAGCCAGATGCGCGCGCGGGCGTTCGGAGGTCTGGAAGGCGCAAGCCGTGCGCTTCTTCAGCGCCTCGAGCACATCCATATCCAGGCCCTTACCTTCGTTGT
>JAYWAV010000451.1:0-2975 GCA_043782015.1 Rhodoferax sp.
CGAGCGTTTACGCGGCTTGCCGGCCTACGCCGCACCAGAACTTCTCATAACTGGGATCTTTGCATAACGCTGCTTATGGAAATCTTTCCATAAGCAGCGTAAAGCGTCGCTCACCACGGTCAGCTACTTGGCGGGCCGAGTGCTTGATTTTTGGTGCCGGCCAGCCGTCGTTGGTGTGGGCCGGCACCCGACCCGGCCCGGGCTTCCAATTGCTAACCTTCGCCGCCGAAATGCAGTCATTGGCGGGTGCGGCTGCGCCACGGCACCAGCGCCGCCAGCCGCTGCATGAACTCCAGCGGCGACATCACCAGATGCGTGGTGCCGTCGCGCCAGGGGGTCTTCAACTTCAGCACCACCTGTCCGGCGGCGTTGGTCTGCACGCGATCGTTGGCCAGCGCCGGGCGGGTGATGTAGCGACACAGTTGTTCCAGCGCATCGCGGTCGTCGGCCGCGCAGCGCACGGCTGCGTGCAGGCTGAATCCATCGATATCGGCGCACAGGGTCTGCTTGAACTCCGTCTGCCTGGGCATGGCGCCTTGCACCGTCAGCACCTTCTGCCCGGCGCGCGGACCGAAGGCGATGCGGTAGGTACACGCCGCCACCTGCAGCGGCGCAGTACCTTGCCCTGCAGCGACGCCGCCGGCCATGCGGTAGCGGCCACTGCGCGACGGCGTCCCCGGCACGCTCTATCCAACCATTCGGGACGGCGCTTTCCACGGCCGCGCGATCGGCGCCTCTCACGCAAGAGTAGCGCGGCGGTGGGTAAGCCGCCTGGCTCGACGTCTGTGGTAAATGCTGTCCGCAGTGCTGACAGACCCGGCGCAAACCGGCTGCCAGGCCGGCAGCGCGAAAATATCTCGACACCACTGCTGTTGCAAACCACAAGAAGTTGGCGCAGCATCGACTATTCCTGCTGGGGCTGGGTAGACGTGAGCCACGACATGATGCCGCGCATCACCCGTCCTGATCCGGCGCAGACCGTGTGGCATGCGGTGGGGTATGGCGGCAACGGTGTGTCGTTCTCCACCTGGGCCGGCAAGCGCCTGGCCGAACGTGTGGCCGGCAAGGATGCCGGGCAGGAAGTCTTTAAATTGCCGATCTACGACTCGCCGCTGGAGTACCCCAACCTGTTCGGTCTGGTGCGCTCGCCGGTCTTTGCGCCGTTCCGGCGCATCGGGCAGCGCATCCTCTACAAGTGGTACTGGTTGCGCGACGAGAAGTAGCGCCGGCGCGCTTTTTTGTCACGGCGTGGAGCGGCAATGGAAGACGATAAACCCGAAGAGCCTCTTTGTGGACGCTCAAGGATCTGCATGGCCACACAACCCCACTGCGCGGTCACCCAATCCAGGCACTTCAGGCCTCCGCAGATCGTTCCCCGGCCGTTTCTGGCGGGTTCCAGGGTGTTTGAAATTCCTATGCGCGTCATCACCATGCACAAGAGCGCTAAGCCCGCCTGAACCCTGCGTGCGGTGCGGGCGAACCTTTTCACCGGTTCGATGCGCGGACACAGATCACAACCGTCCGCCAAAGCAGGCAGTTTGCATCGCAAACGCAATACAATTAAGCAATGAAAGCCGCAACACTGCCGTCCATCCGTGTAGAGCCCGAATTTCGCAGCGCGGTCGAGTCCCTCCTTGAAGGCACCGAGACGTTGACGCAATTTGTTGAAAACTCGGTTCGTGACGCCGTTTCCCGCCGACGCCATCAGGCTGACTTTTTGGCGCGCGGCATTCATTCCTTGGAAGCCGCCAGAAACAACGGTGACTACGTGGATGCCGATGCCGTTCTGGACAAGCTCCGCGAGCGGCTGGCCGCAGCCAAACAACAGCTTCGTACACGACCGGTTCAGCAATGAGCTACCAGGTTAAGCTGACTCGGGAGGCCGAGGACGATTTGCTTCGCCTGTACGACTTTGTGCTGGTGCGCGAGCTTGATCGCGCAGGCGGCGGTGACCTGGACTTGGCCGAACAGGCGCTGGGTGCCATTCAAAGTGGATTTGCCACCTTGCGAAGCTCGCCTTTCACATGCCGCAAGGCAGGCCAAAGCCCGTTTATCCGGGAGCTTGTCATCCCTTTCGGCGGGACGGGTTATGTTGCTCTGTTTGAGATTTCAGGCGGCGACACGGTGATCGTGGCCGCCATTCGGCACCAACGCGAAGACGACTACTACTAGACTGGCGGTCCACCACCAGCGCTGGCACCCAAAAAATCTCCTGCCTTGTCCCACAGCCCCGCATTGACCAGATCACGACCATCCGTCATCGAGGGCAGTTTGCCTTGCATGCAGGCTTGCAACTTGGGTAGCAAAAACGCGCGGTAGTGCCAGTAGACGCTACCGATGCGCTGCAAAGCCACCCAGGTGCACCTCTTCGGCCACGTCCGGCGGCACGACAAAGCGTTGGAGCTGGGCCAGAAACGTCACCCTATCCATGCCGATCAGGCGGGCGGCCATTGCCAGTTTGGCTTCCCGCGCAATATCATCCGGCACCACAGTGCATGGCATCCAGATAGCTATTGAGGACGTCAACGATGATTTGCATGGTTGCTCCAGTGCACGAAAGAATTCGCGCGCTCCCTGCCTGTTGCATTGGCTTCCAACCTCGAAATTCCTCTTTACGGCCGGGATCATTGGTACCCGATCCGAGAATTGGCGCCACTCGTGAGAGCGGCGACGAGCGCGCTGTTGCCGGTCAGGGCGGTGACCAATTGATGCAGATGGGCCACCCGATACCTGACAGTGGCCAGTGTCCGGTTGCGCCGCCGATGGATCGTGACGGCGGATCAACTGCATGCAGCACTTCAAACGAGAGCGCGACGGTGGCTTGACGGTATGATCCTTGCAAGCGGCGTCACCAGACAATGCGATCCTGAAAGCATTCCATGCCTTCCACGACTTCGGCTGTTTCGAACTTCGGAGATCAGGGCCCCAAATCACGTGACGCTTTCAAACTGACTGGTCCCTGCCATGCAGATTGC
>JAYWAV010000452.1:0-8238 GCA_043782015.1 Rhodoferax sp.
CAGCGGTGTTAACTTTGCCGCCGCACCCAACCCCATGCCACTGCATAGCCATGATCCTACTTACCGACTGCCAACAACAAGACGCTACCGACCCGCTGCGCGCCCTGCGCGATCTTTTCACGATTCCTGCCGGCGTCATCTATCTGGATGGCAATTCGCTGGGCGCCATGCCCAAAGCCGCCACGGCGCGCGCCGCTGAAGTCGTGGCACAAGAATGGGGCCAAGGCCTGATTCGCTCGTGGAACACCGCCGGCTGGGTCAACCTGCCGCACAAGCTGGGCAACCAGGTCGCCCGACTGATCGGCGCAGACGACGGCGAAGTGGTCGTCACCGACACCACCTCCATCAACCTCTACAAGGCCCTGAGCGCTGCGCTCGCCATTGCCAAAGAAGACACGCCCCAGCGCCGCTTCGTGGTCAGCGAACGCAACAACTTTCCCACCGACCTGTACATCGCGCAAAGCCTGTGCAACCAGCATGGCTACACGCTCAAACTGGTAGAGCCCGAAGACGTCGCCGCCAGCATCAACAGCGAGCTGGCCGTGCTGATGCTGACCCACGTGAACTACCGTACCGGCGCCATGCACGACATGGCCGCCGTTACTTCCGCCGTGCATGCGGCGGGGGCTCTGATGGTGTGGGACCTGGCGCACAGCGCAGGCGCCGTGGCCGTCGCACTGAAAGATGCCAACGCTGATTTTGCGGTGGGCTGCAGCTACAAGTACCTCAACGGTGGCCCCGGCGCACCCGCCTTTGTGTGGGTGCATCCGCGCCACACCAACCGCCCCAATGACCGTTTTTTGCAGCCACTCTCCGGCTGGTTCGGCCACGAAGCACCGTTTGCGTTCACGCCCGATTACCAGCCAGCCCCTGGCATTACGCGCTACCTGTGCGGCACGCAACCCATCGTAAGCCTCTCGTTGCTGGAATGTGGATTGGAGGGTTTTGCTGCGGCAGAGAAGCTGGGTGGCATGGCCGCCTTGCGCAGCAAATCGCTGGCGTTAACCGATCTGTTTATCCAACTGGTGGAGGAGCGCTGCCAAGGCTTTGGCCTGGGCCTGGCCACACCGCGCATCCATGCGCAACGCGGCTCGCAAGTCTGCCTGACACGCGAGCACGATGCAGGCGGCGCGTTGGGCTCTGGCGCCTTTGCCATCATGCAAGCGCTGATTGCGCGCGGCGTGATTGGCGATTTCCGCGCGGGTGATCCTTCGCCCATTCGTCAAGCCCAGGACGGGCCAAGCTCAGGACGACCAGGGCCGAAGGACATCCTGCGCTTCGGCTTCACCCCGTTGTATATCGGCTTCGAAGATGTGTGGAATGCGGTGGAGCATCTGCGCCAGGTGCTGGAAACCGAAGAGTGGAAGAAACCCGAGTTCAACCAGAAACACGCGGTAACCTGAAGCCTTGCGGGACAGACCAATATTTATACGAAGTGAAATTTGCTCTGTCCTCAACTGATTGAAATATCATGACCCAACCCACTTCCGGCTGCCCCATGGCTGGCGAATCCATCGTCGCAGAAGAAGGGGCCCAGCTCGATTTCAGCAAGAGCATGAGCTACGGCGACTACCTGCAAATCGACACCATCCTGTCGGCGCAGAAGCAGCTCTCCCCCGCGCATGACGAACTGCTGTTCATCATCCAGCACCAGACCAGCGAGCTGTGGATGAAGCTGATGCTGCATGAGCTGAATGCTGCTATCGCGCATATTGCCAAAGACGAATTGGCACCCGCCTTCAAGATGCTCGCGCGCGTCTCCAAAATCATGGAGCAGCTGGTCCACGCCTGGGACGTGCTGGCCACGATGACGCCACCTGAGTACAGCGCGATGCGGCCCTATCTCGGGCAAAGCAGCGGCTTCCAGAGTTTTCAGTACCGCTGCATCGAATTCGCGCTCGGCAATAAAAATGCCGCCATGCTCAAGCCCCATGCCCACGCGCCCGAGCGCCTGGCCGTGGTGCAGGCCGCCTATCAGGCCCCGTCGCTGTACGACGAAGCGCTCAAGTTGCTGGCGCGCCGCGGCATTGCCGTACCGGCCAGCCACCTGCAACGCGACTGGACCCAGCCCTACGAAGCCAGCCCCGAAGTGGAGGCCGCCTGGCTCACCGTCTACCGCGCGCCCGAATCGAACTGGGACCTGTACCAACTGGCCGAAGAACTCACCGACCTGGAAGACGCCTTCCGCCTGTGGCGCTTTCGCCATGTCACCACTGTGGAGCGCGTGATCGGCTTCAAACGCGGCACCGGAGGTACTGGCGGCGTGAGCTATTTGCGCAAGATGCTGGACGTCGTGCTGTTCCCCGAGATCTGGACGCTACGTACGGCTCTTTAAGTAAAAGTGGCCTGCAACGACGTCAAAACCTCATCTTCACCCCAGTACCCACCGCCCATGCCGTAGAACGCGCACCAGGATCCAGTGATTGGGGCCAGAAGTGTCCGAAAACAATTTCCCCGATCAGCCGGTTGTGAACCACTGGCTGCTCCCAACGCATCTGCACACCGTAGTCCGTCAATGGCAGACCGGTGTTTTGCTTGGCGCTTGCCAGAAGCTCCAGCGAAAGCAGCCGCTGATATCCCATCGATTTGAAGATTCCCCAGCTGCTATTCCACTCCGCATCGGTATCCACCTGGGTCACGGAAACGACGTTGAGCCAGCGCCCTACCAGGGTGGGAGAAAACTGGTGCTGATAGGACAGCACCGTAGAAGATCCGAGTTGGTCTGCCTGTGTCGCGAACATCGTCTGGCTGAACTCGACGGTATCGTCCTCTGCCAGTGTCCATTGCTTGCGATAGCGGACCTGCGCATACAGCTTCAATCCGCCCTGGAAGCCAATACGTGCGTCAAACGAATCGTCCAGCGCCCGGCCCAACCCGGCAAAAAAAGTATTGTCCTGCGTGGAGTTGGGCTGCAATAAGCGCTGCTTCGCGGCGAAAACGGCAGGCCTGTCCGAGGTGACACCGGCGATGTTGTCACGCCCTGTAAACAGGTAGGTTTTTTCCTCCACATTGGGCAACTTGAACCGCGCGTTGAACGTGAAGGAATAATCTGTTTTCTGGTCTTGACGGCTGTAAAACCGCACGGCGACCTCGCCATCGCTGACCTCTCCGCCTTGGTTAAAGGGCTTGTTTCCAAACCAGCTGTCCACGCCGCTGGCCAGCCAGACCGCTGCGGTACGGGCTGCCTCGCGTGCGGTCTCTACGGACGCATCTACATCCACTTCAGGAGTGGCAGGAGGAGGCTCTGTTAACTCCTGCGCCGCCACGCCGGACGCTGCAGTCAAACAGGCCAAGGCCACGACTGCGCAAGCCAAAGACGTCTGGTTCAAAACATAGGGCATGGTGCGCTCAATCATTGCAATGGGTTGTATTGGTTCGAAATATATAGCCGGTCTGGTGCGCAGTCTTGCCCATTTCATCCGATGGCACCGTGCAGTAGCGCACAGTGGCGGGCACTACATCCAAAGCACTTGTGCCACTTACCCCAAAAGTGTATACAAAAAAGTGCTGCAAAGCTTATGGAATTTGCGTAAGCAGCTATGTATTTTGTAGCGCATCCCGCAACCTACACTGCGTCGCCATGCGCCAACACCCGCTGCATACCGGGCGCGTAATCGATGGTGATCCACTCTGCAATCACCTCAGACGTCATGCTCTCGGGGTGACCCGCCTCCTCGCTCACGCGCGCCACCTCTTCGGCCCCGGTCAGCGTACCCACAAACATCTGTAAGACCGCCTGCAACCCGCCCTGCGCGAGCGCGGCGTCGCCCAATGTTTTGAGCGCCTCCCAGGCTTGGGTTTCGGAAGGGGCGGTGGCGTAGAGGTTGAGGGTGGTGGACATGAGACGGATCGGGGGGATGACGATTGGAAAGTCCAAACAGGGAAATTCTTGATGGTAGATGTGCAGCGGCGGCGAATGACTGCGGTGTTACTAATTGCCTGCAATACAAAAGATATTTCGTCGCTGATAATGAACTAGATTCTCGGGAGGGACTAAAACATGCAAGCTAGAGAAACTCAACTTCTCACGCTGCTGGCCGGCCAACTGCAGTTCGTGATTCCAATCTTCCAACGTGACTACAGTTGGACTCCATCGGAGTGCGAGCGTCTAGTTTCTGACGTTTTAGCTGTCGCGGATGCACCAGAAGGTGCGATCCACTTCCTTGGTTCCGTCGTGTGGGTTGGCAGTGAACAGGGCGATGCCGTACTTTCGCAGCGACTGGTCATCGATGGTCAGCAGCGTCTAACAACATGCTTGCTACTAGTGCTGGCGCTGCGAGATCATCTGAAACTGTCTAATGCGGTAGTCGCACCGGGGGACTCCCCAGATGCTCTACATAACCAGTACCTAGTGAACCCTTATGTGGACCGCACCGAACTACGGTCAAAGCTGCAGCTACGTCGATTGGATAACGCGTGGTTGCAGCATCTGCTGCTCGATGCGCCGATGCCTGAAGACAAGAAAAGTCAGGTTCCTCGAAATTTATCCTACCTTCGGCAATTGATTGAAAACAAGGATGCGGCCAGGATCATCAAAGGTGTTCGACGTCTGATGATCGTATCGGTTTCCTTGTCCCCCGGCCAAGACAACCCTCAACTCATCTTTGAAAGCCTGAACTCAACGGGAATGCCACTCGCGCAGGCGGACCTAGTACGGAACTACGTGCTGATGGGTCACCCCGAACAACTCCAGACCGACTGGTATTTAAAGTACTGGCAGCCTCTTGAAGCAGCCTTTGGCGTGCACTATCGAGCGTTGTTCGACGGCTTTCTTCGCGACTTTCTGACCCTGGAACTTAGACCAACCAAGCCTTTTAAGTTGGAGAATGTCTACGTCGAGTTCAAGCGTTGGTATCCGTCATACCTCAATCGAACGGAGAATCGCGCAGAGGCCATTGATCACTTGCAGCGCATGGCGCGCTTCGGCCGCTATTTTTGCCGCTTCACGATTGGCCCCGATGAAACCCCCGCTATTGAAGAGCGGCTCGCACGGCTGCGCCAACTAGTGGACGTAGCGGCGACTGTAGTGATGGTCTTGTACGAGCGACTGCACCACGACGGAACGCTCCAGCAGGCGGAGTTTTGCGAGGCTATCGACATACTCGAAAGCTACATCTTTCGGCGGTCGGTTCTGGGCGCTGAGACCCGAAGTGGCGGAACTATCTTCGCAAATCTGGCTACCAAGATTCACGCCGAAACTCCACTTGCAAGCCTGAGCGCGCGTCTTGCAATGATGGGGCGCAGCAAGGAATTTCCTGCCGACGATGCATTCTTCGCTGCGCTTACAACGAATGACATGTATCACCGTCGCACAAGCTTCTACATGCTGTCTCGCCTAACCAATATGGGCAAGGAAAGGGTCTCGCTGACAGGTCTGACCATAGAGCATGTTCTCCCTCAGAAAGCCGACTTAGCTGCAGAGTGGCAGGAGATGCTCGGGCCAGACTGGGTGGAAGTCCAGAGAGTCTGGCTGCACCGACTCGGCAACTTGACTTTGACTGCGTTCAACAGCGAGTTCCAAGCTAAGCCATTTCTTCAGAAGCGCGACCGTGATCCCGGCGGATATGCAAACAGCCCAGTCTCGCTCAACCGCAGCTTGGCCAAATTGGGGACTTGGGGACCGTCAGATATTGAGCACCGTGGAAAGATATTGGCTGAAGCGGCATTGAAGATTTGGAAGCCATTGGCTGCAGAACTCTATGCCATCAGGGAGGCAGAACTTGAGGATGCCTTGATCGCGGCTGGAGGAAGGACGCGTGAAGAAGTACTTTGTCCAGATGGTCTACGCCCATGGCTAACACAATTGGCTGAATTCACTGTCGCACTTGGCGATGATGTAACCGAAGTGCCAAGCCTAAAAACCGTGGCTTACCGGATGCCCTCCTGGTTCGTCGAGTTGCTACCCCGCGCAAACTGGATAGATGTGCGGATTGCGTTCGAACCGGCTGAGCTTGCAGCGATTACACCAGGGGTTCAGGCATCGTCGTCTTGGGCTTGGATCGCAAATTCGGCAATTCAAGGCACAGAAGGTTCGATCTATAGCGTTAACTCTGAAGCGAAGCTGCAAGACGCTTTTGCCCTAATTCGCAAGGCCTACGAGCTAGGAAGCGATATTGCTTGAGCTAGGTGCAAGGTTAACGTTCGACACCTTTCAATACCCAAACTCGTGTCTCAGCGGACTTATAGCGGGACAAATTTTTCCCGCCGAGTGCGCAACCCGTAGTTCATGCATTAAAAGTGTCGCCAGCGCTTATGGCACATGCGTAAACAGCTTCTCTTTTGATAGCAGATCAATGGTCCTTCTTGGTGATGACCTTGTCGTTTCTGCGCGGCGTGCCGGCGCGCCCGGCCTTGGACCAGTCGTAGGCATGGCCGTCGGGTGTCTTGCCATCGACGATGGTGTCAACGCCCTGCTTGCCCACGTGTTGCGTATTTTCGCTGGCCATCGTGACAAAGCTGTAGCCGGCGTCGCGCTTGTCTTTGGTGATCTGCAAGGCCTGCACGATCTCGGGCGTCTCTTCGCCGTGGGCCTGGTTGTTTTCGTCGGTCCAGTAAATCTTGAACATGGTTCTTTCTCCGAAAGCTTCGACAGGCTCAGCCCGAACGGGTATTTGCGCAGCCCGTACGGGGATGTATTGAACGGTACCTCAGATCATCCAGGAATCCACAGCTTGGGCAAACCGCCCAGGGGTTTTAACAGCTTTGCGACCGATCCGTCGCGCACCAGTTGTGTGGCGTGCGCGATGTCGGGGGCCAGGTAGCGGTCCACGTCGTGCGCGGGGATGTCTTTGCGCAAGAGCGCGTGCACTTCCTCCAGCACAGGCGAACTCTTCAGCGGACGCAGGAACTCGATGCCTTGCGCGGCGGCCAGCAGTTCGATGCCGAGGATGTGGGCGGTGTTGTGGATCATGCTCTGCAGGCGGCGCGCAGCGAAGGTGGCCATGGACACGTGGTCTTCCTGGTTGGCGCTGGTGGGCAGGCTGTCCACGCTGGCGGGATGGGCCAGCGATTTGTTTTCCGATGCCAACGCGGCGGCAGTCACGTGCGCGATCATGAAGCCGCTGTTCAGGCCGGCATCCGCGGTGAGGAAAGGCGGCAGGCGCGACACGCTGCTGTCGATCAGCATGGCGATGCGGCGCTCGGCAATCGCGCCTACTTCGGCGATGGCCAGCGCCATGCCATCAGATACCAATGCGACCGGCTCCGCATGGAAATTCCCCCCTGAAATCATGGCGCCGTCTTCGGGGAAGACCAGCGGGTTGTCAGTCACGGCATTGGCCTCAATCAGCAGTACGCGCGCGGCATGGCGCAGCTGGTCGAGGCAAGCGCCGACGACCTGCGGCTGGCAGCGCAGGCAGTACGGGTCCTGCACGCGGTCATCGCCCTCTTCGTGCGACTTGCGGATTTCGCTTCCGACCAGCAGCGCGCGGTAGTACTGCGCAGTGTCGATCTGCCCGGGCTGGCCGCGCACGGCGTGGATGCGCGGATCAAACGGACCATCGCTGCCGCGCGCTGCGTCCAGCGTCAGCGCGCCGATCACCAGTGCCGCTTCGAGCACGGGCTCAAAGGCCAGCAGCGCATGCAAGGCCAGAGACGTAGAGGTTTGCGTGCCGTTGATCAGCGCCAAACCTTCCTTCGCTTCCAGGGCCAGCGGCGCAATGCCCGCTTTCTGCAGCGCTTCCGCAGCGGGCACGCGCACTCCGTCCACCAGCATGTCGCCCTCGCCCATCAGGGCCAGACCCATGTGGGACAGCGGCGCGAGGTCGCCCGACGCGCCCACTGAACCTTGCGAGGGCACAAAAGGCACCAAGCCTGCGTTGTGCACGGCCAGCAGCGTATCGACCACCACTTCGCGCACACCAGAGTGCCCGCGCGCCAGACTAGCCGCCTTGGTGGCCATCATCAGGCGCATCACCGGCGCGGACAGCGGCTCGCCCACACCCACGCTGTGGCTGCGGATCAGGTTGCGCTGCAACGTGGCGAGTTGGTCTTTGCTGATGCGTTTGTTGGCCAGTTTGCCAAAGCCAGTGTTTACGCCGTAGACCGGCTCATCGCCTTCGGCTGCGGCCTTGACGATGGCATGCGATTTGCGAATCGCTTCACGCGCAGCGGGTGCGAGGCTCAGCGTGTGCAGCTCGCTATGGATGGCGGTCAGGTCGTCCAGCGTCAGGGCGCCGGGCTGAAGGGTCAGTGTTTTTGTCATGGGTTCTGGATGGTTTATTTCGCCAGCATGGGCAA
>JAYWAV010000453.1:0-2965 GCA_043782015.1 Rhodoferax sp.
GCTGTGGCTGGCCAGCGCTCCGATTGACATGCGCATGGGCACGGAGCGCCTGCTGGCCCGAGTGGTGCAGGTGTTCGGCTCGGCCCAAGCCCACCATGGATAGCTGTTTACCAATGCGCGGGGCAACCGCATGAAGCTGCTGTTGCACGATGGCTTTGGCATGTGGTGTGCGGCCCGGTGTCGGCGACCAGTATGGTGTAGCCGTCCGGTGCCGCCTTGGCGACATAGTCCGCAGCAAGCGTTCCTTCCGCGCCCGGCTTCGCTTCCACCAGCACGGGCTGGCCCAGGCGCGCTGCGAGCTTCTCGGCGACAACGCGCCCGAAGAAATCGGTCGCCCCTCCCGCCGCGTACGGAACGATGAAGCGGATCGGCTTGCTTGGGTAGGAGGGCTGCGCCCAGACGGCGGCCGCCGGCAGGAGCCAGGCCAGCGCGAGAAGGGCAAAACGTCGGTTGCAAAAGGTGTTCACGGAGTGGTGGTTCTGGTTATCATGGCGATTCGGGCTTGAGCGTGGTCCGGCGGGGCTCTTACTCGACCTTTGCGCCCGATTGCTGCACGATCTTGGCCCAACGGCTCACGTCGGTTTTGATCACGTTCGCAAAAGCGTCACCGCTGCCGGCGATCACTTCAAAGCCTTGGGCGGTGAGTTTTTCGCGTACTTGAGGAAGGTTGAGAACGCTTGCAAACTCGCGCTCAAGCCGATCCACCACTGGTTTGGGCGTGCCTGCAGGCGCAAGAATGCCAACCCAAGGTTCGACCACGTAATTAGGCAGGCCGCTTTCGCGCAAGGTTGGTACATCGGGCAGTAGAGTACTGCGCTTGGCCGAGGCCGTGCCCAGTGCACGCAATTTACCGGTGCGGATGTACGGAAGGGCGGTTGAGAGGCTTGGTATCATGATCTGAACCTGGCCGCCCATTACGTCTGTTAGTCCAGATGTGCCACCTTTATAGGGTACGTGCACAATGTCAATGTCAGCCGTAGACTTGAGCATTTCGACAGCCAAGTGAGAAATTCCACCGCTCCCACTGGATGCGTAATCGATTTTTCCAGGACGCGCTTTGGCCAGGGCAATCAGACTGCGTAGATCATTGGCTTGGACAGACGGATTTACTACTAGTACCAGCGGTAACGTAACGCTGTAGCTAATTGGGATGAACTCTCTGATGGGGTCATAACTTAGCTTGGGATACAGCGATACGGCGATGCTATGTGTGCCAATATCGCCGATGAATAGTGTGTAGCCATCCGGCACTGACTTGGCGACCGAGTTGGCAGCTACAGTGCCACCCGCACCCGTGCGGTTTTCAACTATGAACGGCTGTCCTAGGCGCTCGCTCATCGCATTGCCCACCACGCGCGCGAAGGTGTCACTGGCACCTCCGGCACCAAACGGTACGATTAGGCGTATGGGCTTGTTGGGATAAGTTTGTGCCAACACGGAACCCATCTGCAGCGTTAACACAGCAGCACTGGCAAATGCTATTTTTCGAAAAATGGCGTTCATTTAGTTTCCTTTCAGCTCGGTTAAATTTGAAAAGACGCGTGTGCCCACGGTCGCTTGATAAAGTCGCGGCTTTGCCAATTTGTAATGTCGTGGTCATACTTCAAAGTCATGCTGATCTCGTCTATGCCTCGCATCAACATGCTTTTGCGCAGCGGATCGATATCAAAAGCAATAGACCCATCGACTGCACCGAGAATGGTCTGAGAGGGCAAGTCAATCTCTAGAACAAGGGCACCACCGACTGCTTGGGCCGACAACGCTTGGACAGCTGCTGCAGGTAGTCGGATTGGCAGCATTCCGTTTTGGAAACAGTTTGCGTAGAAGATATCGCCAAAACTTGGTGCAATCACACAGCGAAGTCCCATGCCAGCTAAAGCCCACACAGCCCACTCACGGGAGCTGCCACAGCCGAAGTTCTCGCCAGCCAATAAAATGCTCGCGCCTTCAAAAGCGGGGTTATTGAAGACGCATTCCGGATCAAGTTGGTCGTCAGGGAAATAGCGCAGCGATTCGAAAGCCCAAGGCCCCAAACATTCACGCGGAAGTTGGGCGCAACGTTGGATTCGAATGATCAATTCGGTGTCTACGTTGGACTTCACAAGCGGCACTGCCAGACCAACATGATTAGTAAATTTTTCCATGCGTCAATTCACCCTGGCGTTCATTTCAGACGTTGACGGTATGTGACCTAGCAACGCGGCCTGTGCGGCCACTGAGACTCCGGCGAGGTGGGTACGGACGCCCGGCCCTTGCCGGCCAACGAAGTTTCGGTTGGAGGTGGATACACAACGCTGGCCGGGCAGCAAAACTTCGCCATTCGCCCCCACACACATTGAGCACCCAGGTTCACGCCATTCAAAGCCGGCTGTAAGGAACACTTCATGCAGCCCCTCGGTTTCAGCTGCCCTCTTTACGGCCTGCGATCCGGGTACGACCCAAGCAGTCGTATGGGGTGCGAGGCGGCTGCCGCGCACCACCTGCGCTGCACGTCGCAAGTCCGAAAGTCGTCCATTTGCACATGAGCCGATGAAGACGTGATCAATCTGAGTACCCGCTAGCCGCTCACCGCCGATCAGACCCATATAGTTGAGTGCGGCTTCTAGAGGCTCTCTTTGATCGAGCGCCACCTGCTCTGGATTTGGCAGTGTGCCGTCGAGCTCCATGGTCTGCTCAGGACTTGTTCCCCAACTAATTTGCGGCCGTACCTCGGCTGCATTGAAATGTATTTCATGGTCGAAGACGCTGCCTGGGTCGCTTGGCAAAATACGCCACTGGGCTAAGGCTCGATCCCACATCACACCTTGCGGTGCATTTGGTGTCCCCGCAAGGAATTTGAAGGTGGTTTCGTCCGGACCGACCATACCAAAGTTCGCCCCCATCTCGATAGAAAGGTTGCAAAGTGTCATGCGCTCTTCCATGTCCATATTACGTACGGCTTCACCAGCGTATTCAATGGCATATC
>JAYWAV010000454.1:0-8210 GCA_043782015.1 Rhodoferax sp.
AGAGCTAAGACGCGTGGAGAAGTACCGCCACCACCTTGCCATTGGCGCGGCCGTCTCGCTGGCCGACGCTTTTGCCGCGCTGGTGCAAGACCGCCCGCACCTGCGCAATTTTGCCAACCGCTTTGCAGGCCTGCCGGTGCGCAATTCAGGCACGCTGGGCGGCAATGTCGCCAACGGCTCGCCGATTGGCGACAGCATGCCGCTGCTGATTGCACTGGGTGCCCACATTGTCCTGATGAGTGAAAAGGGCCACCGCGAAATGCCGCTGGAATCTTTTTACACCGGCTACCGCAAAAACGTGTTGGCCAGCGATGAGGTGCTGGCCTGGATCAAGGTGCCCAAGACCACGCCACAAGAATTCAGCCGTGTTTACAAAGTATCGAAGCGCTTTGAAGACGATATCTCCGCCGTCTGTCTGGCCATCAACTTGCAAGTCAAGGGCGGCAAGGTCATCAAAGCGTCCATAGGCGCAGGCGGTGTCGCCGCGACACCAGTGCGGGCGCGCAAGACCGAAGCCGCGATGCTGGGCAAAGCCTGGACTGCTGCAAGCGTACAAAAAGCCGCCAAGGTATTGCAAGCCGAGTTCAGCCCGATCTCCGACATGCGCGCCAGCGCGGCCTATCGCACAGAGGTATTGGGCGGCCTGATGCAGCGCTTCTGGTTGGAAAGCCAGGGCCAAGCCCAAGTCAGCCTGGAGCAGCTATCCGGGGCAGAAGCATGAGTACCGCAACCCACCCCGCCCATGAGAGTGCGGCAGCACAAGTCAGCGGCAACGCGATCTATGTGGACGACATGCCAGAACTGCGCGGCACGCTGCATGCCGCACCCATCCTGTCCACTCAGGCGCATGCGAAATTGCATGGCGTGGACGGCACGGCGGCATTGGCCATGCCCGGCGTGGTCGGCTTGGTGTTGACCGCCGATATTCCGGGCGAACCGATGCTGGCAGCCTTTGCCGGTGACGAACCGGTATTTGCGATCGATACTGTGCAGCACATCGGGCAGGTAGTTGGGCTGGTCGTCGCCAAATCCGTGATGCAAGCGCGCCGTGCAGCACGCAAGGTGCAACTGAAACTGGAAACGCTGCCGGCAGTGTTGACGGTTCAGGATGCCATCTCCGCCAAGAGTTTTGTGCTGCCTCCGGTTACCGTGCGACGCGGTGATGCCGCTGCTGCTCTGAAGAAATCCGCGCACCGCATTTCGGGCACGCTGGAGGTTGGCGGGCAAGAGCATTTTTATCTTGAAGGCCAGGTGGCTTACGCGCTGCCGCAGGAGCAACACCAATGGGTCGTGCATAGCAGCACGCAGCACCCCGGCGAAGTGCAACACTGGGTCGCGCACGCTTTGGGCATTGACAACCACGCAGTGCGCGTCGAATGCCGGCGCATGGGGGGAGGATTTGGTGGCAAGGAAACGCAGGCTGGCCATCTGGCCGTCTGGGCGGCACTGGCTGCGAAAAAATTCAACGCGCCGGTCAAATTGCGGTTGGACCGCGACGATGACTTCATGGTCACCGGCAAGCGCCATCCGTTTGCCTACGAATACACGGCGGGTTTCGACAACACCGGCCGCCTGACCACGCTGCAACTGATGATGGCCGCCAACTGCGGATTCAGCGCCGACCTGTCCGGCCCGGTGGCGGACCGTGCGGTGTTCCACAGCGACAACGCCTACTACCTGCAGCATGTGGAAATCACTTCCTTCCGTTGCAAGACCAACACGCAAAGCCACACAGCATTTCGCGGCTTTGGTGGACCGCAGGGTGTGATCCTGATCGAGACCATCATGGGCGATATCGCCCGTACGCTGAAGCTGGATCCGCTGGATGTGCGGATGCGCAATCTGTACAGCGATGAATTGCTCGAGGCTTCGACAGGCTCAGCCCGAACGGTGGGTTTTTCCGTTCGCCCTGAGCTTGTCGAAGGGTTCAAGACAGGCTCTGTCGAAGCCCCGCGACGCGACACAACCCACTACGGAATGAAGGTCGAGGACAACATCCTCGCACCCTTGCTATCAAAATTAGAGCTGACTGCGCACTATCGGCGGCGAGTTCAGGCCATTTCGGCATGGAACGCAAGCAGCCCAGTGCTCAAGCGAGGCATTGCGATCACGCCGGTCAAGTTCGGCATCAGCTTCACCGCCACGCTGTTCAACCAGGCCGGTGCGCTGGTGCATGTCTACACCGATGGCAGCGTGCAGGTGAACCATGGCGGTACCGAGATGGGCCAGGGCCTGCACACCAAGGTCGCGCAAATCGTGGCTGACGAGTTGGGCGTGCCGTTTACGCGCGTGCTGTGCACCGCCAGCGACACCAGCAAGGTGCCCAACGCAGCCGCTACCGCTGCGTCCGCAGGCACCGACCTGAATGGGCGCGCTGCGCAGTTCGCTGCGCGCAATGTGCGCGACAACCTGGCGGCGTTTGTCGGCGGGCTGGACATGTGCGGCGCTGGCGCAGTCCGCTTCAAGAACGGCGAAGTGTCTTCACCCAAGGCCGCGCGCAGTTTTAACGATGTAGTGAAGCTGGCCTACGCGAACCGCATCCAGCTGTGGAGCGACGGCTTTTATCGCACACCCAAGATTCACTATGACAAGGCCACGCTCACGGGGCGGCCGTTCTATTACTTTGCCTATGGCGCAGCCTGCACCGAAGTGGCGATTGATACGCTGACTGGCGAAAGCAAAGTGTTGAAGGTCGACATCCTGCACGATGTGGGTCGCAGCATCAATGCGGCGATTGATATTGGCCAGATCGAAGGCGGCTTTGTGCAGGGCATGGGCTGGCTCACGACCGAGCAGCTGGTGTGGAACGACAAAGGCTATTTGTCCACGCACGCGCCGAGCACCTACAAGATTCCGACCGCAGGCGACATACCGGAGCACTTCAAGATAGACCTGTGGCCGGAAGCCAACCGCGAAGACAACGTGGGTGGCAGCAAGGCGGTGGGCGAACCGCCGTTCATGCTGGCGATCAGCGTCTACGAGGCTTTGAGGGACGCGATCGCGCAAGCGCGCAATGACGGCAACGTAGTGCAACTCACAGCGCCGGCCACGGCTGAACATGTGCTGGCGGCATTGAAGGCCGCGCCGAACACCCACCAACCCTAAGCTACGGGTTTATAAAACTGCAGATTGTTTTTGCCCAAGGTCTTGGCCTGGTACATCGCCAGGTCGGCTGAGCTCAGCAAACTGTCGAGCTCGCTACCATCCTGCGGGAAGCGGCTGATACCGATGCTACAGGTAACGTGGGCGGCGTGTCCGCACAGGTCGTACACCAACCCCAGTGCATCCAGAATTTTCTGTGCAATGCGCCGGGCAACATCTGCGTCATCGTGTTCTTCGATCAGCACGACAAACTCATCACCCCCAAAACGTACGACCAGATCACTGGCCCGCACACTGGACTGAATACGCTGGGCCACCTGCTGGAGCAACAAGTCACCCATCTCGTGGCCCAGCGCGTCATTGACCTCTTTGAAATGGTCCAGGTCAATGAACAGAATGGAGAACATGCCGTGCTTGCGCTCCATGCGCCCCAACGTGCGCTTCAGGGAGTCCATGAACATCGCACGATTGGGCAAACCGGTCAGCACATCATGGTACGCCCGATAGCGCAGGTCGTCATGCACGCGCTTCTTCTCATCGACATTGACGAGCGTGGTCATCACGCAATCCTGCCCGTCATAGGAGATGCGCCGCGACGAATACTGCACCCAGAAAGTCACCCCCTCTGCATCTTTCAGCTGCATCTCCAGGTCGTGCACCTTGCCTGAGTCCCGCAACAATGCCATGAAGCGATCACGGTCGGCAGGATTCACATAGAAATCGCGCGGCCGCATGCCCGCCAGATCGGTCGGCGCAACCTTGAACTGCGCCATGCCATGGTCATTCATGTAAACGACAGCTTCATCGGCGGAGCGTGAGATGACGATGGGCGTGGGGGCGTACTGCAGTACATTCTTAAGCTGGTCTTTGCTCTGTCGCAAGGCATCCTGAAAGGCTTCGTTCTGCAACACCAATCGCCTTGAAAACACGTAGGCACCCACCAGCAACGCCATGACCAGGGCAAACATCACCAGTTGGATAAGAAGGGCCATCTCACGCGCAGCGCGGCCCAGCGCATAGGAGAAGTCGTCCTCAAGCGGCGTCAGTTTGGCATTGATCGCATGCAACTCGGACAAAAAATGGCGCTCCTGCTCCGGGGAAAGCGAACCCAGGTTGGATACAGCGCGAATTCTGGTACCTACTTCCGTCAACTCTTCGATGTGCTGGTCTGCCATTGCCCAGATCGCAATGGCCTTGTCAATGTCGGGCACCCATCGAAACTGGCGAAAGAGCAGGATCATGCCGTTGATGTCATCCGGGTGGTTGCGGCCTTGCAGCAGCCCCGCATAGGCCACGTTCAGATCTGGATTGGGCTTCTCCAACTCCAGGCGCGCGCGTCGATCACCCTGGTTGACCGCCAGCGCAGAGAGATAGGTTTGGTAGTCGACCTCATCGGTGTACAAGGTATAGCGGGACAGCGCGTAGATGGCATCTTTTTGCCCCTTGGACCAAAGACCTTCACCCTCCACATACGCTCTACCTGCTGACAACAGGTGGATACTGACGCTTGCAAAGATGAACACGCCCAGCACCAGCGCGACAAATATCCAGACGATGACGAACAGCCGTCGCCGCCTTTCATCCGGAACCATCTGCATGGGCAGGCTGGTTTGTTGAGACATCTTCAGTGCTCCCCTGAAAATTCTGCGGCCCCACCATTGCCGCGCCGTTCAAATCAGGCCGCGGCTCCGTTTGTTTCTAGTGGCCATGGTCAGCAGTTTCACAACACTATAACGGGCTAGTTGGTCTCTGTCACAGGATCAGCACCGCCCTGAAGTCATTCACGTTGGTGAAGGTGGGACCGGTCACGACCAGGTCGCCCAGCGGGCCAAAAAAGCCGCAAGCATCGTTGCGGTCCAGAAAGTCCGGCAGCTTGTAGCCTAGCGCCGCAGCGCGCGCCAGCGTGTCGGGGAGCACCCGCGCGCCTGCATTGTCCTGTGTGCCATCAATACCGTCGCTGTCCGCGGCGAGCGCGAACACACCGGGGTGCCCTTGCAAACCTGCGGCGAGCCCCATGCAAAACTCACCGGCACGACCGCCCTGCCCGCGCGCCGCACCAGGCGCCAAGGGCCTAATGGTGACTGTAGTTTCACCGCCACTGAGGATGACGCAGGGCCGGGTAAATGCTTGAAAGGGCTGACCCTGCTGCGCCACCGCCAATGCCAAAGCCGCGTGTACCTTGCCCACTTCGCGTGACTCACCTTCCATCGCGTCGCTGAGGATGTAGGCCTGCAAGCCCGCTGCGCGTGCTGCCGCAGCGGCCGCTTCCAGCGATTGCTGCGGCGTGGCGATCATCTGCATTGTGTTGCGCGCAAACACGGCGTCTCCTGGCTTCGGTGTCTCCAGTTCACCCCGCTGCAAACGGGCACGCACCGGCTCGGGGATAGCGATGCCATAGCGGTCCAACACGGCCAGCGCCTCGGCGCAAGTACTCGGGTCGGGCACGGTCGGCCCACTGGCAATGACGGACGGATCGTCACCCGGCACATCGCTGATCAGCAGTGTGACAACGCGCGCCGACGCACAGGCTGCGGCCAAGCGTCCGCCCTTGATTGCCGACAGGTGCTTGCGCACGCAATTCATCTCGGAAATCGTGGCGCCACTGTTGAGCAATTCCTTGTTGATACGCTGCTTGTCGGCCAGCTCCAAACCTTCAGCGGGCAGCGTCAACAAGGACGACCCACCGCCGGAAATCAGGCACACCACCAAATCATTGTCTGTCAGCCCCTCCGTCATGGCGAGCATGCGCCGGGTGGCTTCCAGACCCGCCGCGTCAGGTACAGGGTGGGCTGCTTCGACCACTTCGATGCGCGAAGCAACGGAACTGTCGCGCGGCGGCGTATGGTCGTATCGGGTAATCACCAGCCCAGACATCGGCGCATCCTGCGGCCACAGCGCGTCGAACGCATGCGCCATCGCACCCGAGGCCTTGCCCGCGCCCAACACCAGCGTGCGCCCATGTGCCGGGGGAATTGGCAAAAAATCTCCCTGCGTGTAGGCGGGCAAGGCGCGGCGCACGGCGGCCCAATACAGGAATTCCAGAAACGCCTGCGGCGCTTGCGCCGGGTTGGGGGCCACAAGATTCGTTACGTTAGGATGGGACGGGTTCATCGCCCCATTTTGACAAACCCAGCAACAAACACCACCATGCCCAGTTTCGACACCAGCCTTGCCTTCTTTGCAGCCTCCGTTTTGTTGGCGCTGGCACCTGGCCCGGACAACCTGTTTGTGCTGCTGCATTCGGCCGTCCACGGCCGTCGCGCAGGTCTGCTGGTCGTGGCCGGGCTGTGCAGCGGCTTGCTGTTCCACACTGCCGCGGTCGCGCTGGGCCTGGCCGCGTTGCTGGCAGCGTCCGCCACCGCATTCACGGTGCTCAAACTGTGTGGCGCTGCCTATTTGCTGTGGCTGGCCTGGGGCGCCTGGAATGTGCCCGCCAGCATGGAAAGAGGCGAAGGCAGCGAGGCGATGCGACCCATGAAAACCTACATGCGCGGCGTGGTGATGAATGTCACCAATCCCAAGGTCGCGATTTTCTTTCTGGCATTTTTGCCGCAGTTTGTGGACACGGCCAAGGGCGATGTACCGATGCAGATCATGGTGCTGGGGGCGATCTTCATGCTGGCCGCGTTGTTGACCTTCAGCTGCATTGCCTGGTTTGCCGCAGGCTTTGGCGCACGCTTGCGTGACTCGGCCAGGGCACAGCGCCTGCTGAACCGAACCGCCGCCGTGATCTTCGCCGCGCTGGCTCTACGACTGGCATTGGCACAACGTTGATATTTACGAGGGACACAACATGATCGAGCTGTATTACGTTCCAGGCGCTGCATCGATGGCGCCGCACATGCTGCTGGAAGAGCTGGGCATTGCCTACGCGCTCAAACGCATTGACCAGGACGGCGGCGAACTCGATTCACCGGCGTACCGCATGCTCAACCCGAATGGCCTGATACCGGTGCTGATCGACAACGGCAACACGCTGTTTGAGACTGCGGCCATTTGCCTGCACCTGTGCGACACCCACCCTACGGCCGGGTTGATGCCGGCGCTGGGTACGGCGGAGCGCGCGCAAGCCTACAAGTGGATGAGCTGGCTCTCCACCACGCTGCAGCAAGCGCTGATCGTCTATTTTTACCCGCACCGCTGGGCCACAGCGGATGACGCCATTGCGCAGGTAAAAGCCCATGCAGAACAGAAAGTAGGGGGGCTGCTGGACCAGCTGGATGCACAGCTCGCCAGCCACAACGGCGCGTGGATTTTGGGTGACACCTACTTGTTGCCCGATCTGTACGCCATGATGCTGTGCCGCTGGACGCGCAACTTTACGGGCCGCAAGGCACGCGATCTGCCACACATTGCGCCTTGGCTGCAGCGGGTGTTGGCCCGCCCCGCAGTACAACGCGTGTTCGCCCGTGAGGAACTCCAGCAGCCCTGGATTTAGGGTCACTGGAGGGGTCAGCGTTACATCACGCGGGCCAGGGCCTTCGCAGGATTGACCAGTGTGCGGCGGCCGTCCGCGGATTTCTCGGAGGTCTCGCGGATGATGGCGATCACCTCGGTCGGCTTGAGCGTTGGCTTGGCCGCCAGCAACTTGGCAGCCAGATTGACCACATTGGGCGAGGCCATAGACGTGCCCGACAGCGCCACCCGGTTGCCACCAGGCAGGAAACTGTCCACCTGGTAGCCGTTGGCATGTACCGCAACGGTAGGTCCGTAGCTGGTGAACGGTGCTTCGTCGCCGGCTTTGTCCACCGCGCCCACCGTCAACAGGTTGGGCAACACGATGCTGGACGGGATGAATTCGCCAAACGTGGCGTCGGAGTTGGCGTTGCCCGCTGCCG
This sequence comes from Rhodoferax sp., assembly GCA_043782015.1. Taxonomy (GTDB): domain Bacteria; phylum Pseudomonadota; class Gammaproteobacteria; order Burkholderiales; family Burkholderiaceae_C; genus Allorhodoferax. The sequence continues at coordinate 7,941 of JAYWAV010000454.1, forward strand.
TCACGAACAGGATTTCGGGCGCGCTGGCAAATGCCTTGGTCAGCGCCTTCTTGTCGATTTCAAACAGTTCGCGTGCGGTCTTCTGGCGCTCTTCGGTGGTCTTGCCGATGCCGCATTTTTCCAGTTCTTCTTCTACGCTTTTGACCGTACCACCCCAGCTCATGTTGACCACGCGCACCTTGTTGCGCTTGAAGAAGTCCACATAGGCTTTGTAGGCCTTGGCGCCGCGCTCGGCCAGTTCCTTGCTCGGGCAGGGTTCGGGCATCAGCT
>JAYWAV010000455.1:0-2964 GCA_043782015.1 Rhodoferax sp.
GTTTTGTTCATATTTCCTGGGCACGCAATGGGACTTTGGTAGCCTGCCTTGCGGTCTACGGTACGTTTGGCCTGATGGTGGAACCCATCTCCCACCACGCCACCGACTACCCCGCAGACGTACGCGCAAGCATCAAAGACCACACGCTGGCAGTACCCAATGGCTTCACCGGCCAGTACGAGCGCTTCCACTTTGTATTCCCCGGAGCCCGCATTACGCCGTACGACGCGGAAGGCAAGAACTCCGGCGGCTTGTATCCAGAGATGCCGCCGGTCGAAAGATTGGCGCGCCTGCTGAGCGAGTTTGATGCGGTGGTGTGGTTGCAGGACACGCCTGCTGATTTGCAACCGAGTTGTGTGCCGCAATGCCGAGTGATCGGTCAGCGCTGGCATGTGAAGAGCCGCCACAAAGGTGGAGAAATCACGCTGGACAACCTTTGGTATCCGCAGCAATGGCTGTTTCGGCGTGAATGGTTAGTTGTGAAGACGGACTGAACTCAGAGAGCAGGCTCGGCCTCCGACCAGTGCGACCAACTGGCTGCCCCGCAAGGCGCAGTTAAGCGCTACTAGATTCCAACTCTTGTAAAAACTTTACATAGGCTGGATATGGGCAGCGGGGCAATTGGAGGCCATCTAGCCGCGCCGCGCCAAACATTGCAGAAGCCTCGCGCAGTCCACAGAGCTCACTATCAATCTCCGCTGGATCAAAGACTGATGGAGGCAAGGAAATGAATTCAGGCTTTCGACGAAGCTCATTAATTCTCCGCCTTATGCAATCAGGTTGAAAACCTTGCTTCAACTGATATAAGTGCCGAAGTTCGTGAGCGAGTACCCAGACGAAAAGAGACTCTGTATATCTAAGCACCTCGTGCGACAGCCATACAAGATGCGTGCACGCCAGATCGCTCATAACCTCCTGCAAATATGGTGGAACCCGCTCTATTGGACAATTCTGATTCCACGAGAAAGCGATGTCTCTGAATTCGTCCAACACGCTTGAATCGCCAACGTAGTCGTTCAAATCGAGAACGAGGTGTGTAGGAGCGTAGTCTTCGCCGAGATGACTGACCAGACGTTGGCACAAATCAACCTGAGAAACACGGGCACTATCAGGGTGTACTACCAGTTTCATTTCCGTGTTCCCGAATAAAAATGGCATGACGCCTAGCGGCGAAGCATCCGGGCACGAATTACCTTTATGTGCAGCGCGCCCCACAGCCAAGGATCCAGCACCGCATCCCAGACATTGCCACTCGGCCAGCGCAGCAGGACGAAGATGCCGATTGCGAGTGGCGCGATCCAAGTGCGACTATCGACCAAGACAGATCGGCCGTGCAACATCCACGGCAGCAACGCAACGAAGAACAGCGCCGCGGTGGCCGCCGGGCTGAAACCTATCGCGTAGACCTGCCAAGGTAGCAATGCCAAGGTGTCCAGCAACAACAACCAACCTAGCAACGCGCCCGCCGCGCTGATGGCTAACAGACCGGGTGTGGGTTCCCGATTTGCGGGTCGCCCACGCAAGAAATTTTGCAAATACCAGATGCACAGCAAATCAGTGACGAGGCTGGGCGCTTGAAACGCCAGCCCCAACCAATACGATGGTGACACCGGGCCGGGAACGAAACACCATGCCGCAGCCAGCAGCGCCAACACCGCAACAACGCCGCCAGAACGCTGCGACAGGCGTCGCGCGGCCCACAACAGAAACGCTGCCAATACCAAGCCCCAACCCAGATGCACAGCAAGGTATTGCATGGCTTCATGCGGCAACAGCGGTGTTGCGTTGAGCCACTGCGCGTTCATGGTATGCCTTTCACTGCCGTCGGCACCAGCGTACCGGGTGTCAACATTTGCCACGCAATATTCTTGCGGTGATCCGTATAGCTCACCCACAACGCGCCATCGGCCCAGGCCATGGACGGATAGGAAAACTCGTCGCCCTTCACGCCATCTTCCAGCGCCAGCGACTTGCGCCACTGCGCGCCATCCGCCGAGTAGCTCAAGTCCAGCTTTTCGCGCGATGCGGGTGCGCTGTTGTGCACCAGCAAAAGGTCTTGCGCGGTCAGAGCCACACCAGCGGTGGCTGAATCGGGATTGACCAGCGCGAGGTCTGGCAGATCGGCCCAGGACTGGCCACCGTCTTGGGTTTGCGCGGCGAGCACTTTGCCATTCGGCCGGGTATCGCGCATCAGCGCCAGCCAGCGCGTGGGAGATTGCGCGAGCAAGGTGGGTTGCAGGGCCCAGGTTCTTGCCGAGATACGCTGCATGCCAACAAAGTTGCCGTCGCTATCGAAGCGCAGTGCGGTCGGATATTTGATGCCCAGTTCAAAGTACGCAGGCAACACCATGCCGCCATCGGCCAGCGGCAGAGGCGCATTGCGCACCAGGTAGCTGGTGTTCCAAAGCCACGACAGCGGTAACACGTGCTCGGGCACAAAGGCCAACTCTTGCAAACCACTGCCCACATTGGTTTGGCGCAAATGCAGAACGCGCCCTGCGGCCCAGCCACCCCAGCCGGTTGCCACCACAAACAAATGCATGCGGCCCTGGCCATCGAGCCAGGCCACCGGGTTGCCCAGGCGGCGCAGGCCGAAGCCCAATGCTTCGCCCATTGCATGGCGGTTCACCACGTAGCGCGCAGGCGTCCATTGCTGTGTCTTCCTGTCCCACTGCGCGGCGGCGATCTGCACATTGGGCGCGCTCTCGCGGTCACCGGCGAACCAGAACGCGGTCAGTGCAGCGGTGTGGTCTTTGGGCATGGCGAGCAGGAAGCTTGCGTGCGCTGCGGCAGCATCTGCGGGCATGGGAATATGCCCTTTGCTCTCTACGCGCCAGTCCTGCGAAACAGCTTGCTCAGGAGCAGCCCAGGTTGCTTGTGCCAGACCGGGAGCGCTGCTGCGCAGGCCCGCATCCAGCCCTGCGACCAAACCCGCGACAACCAAAGCCAGCAACACACGCTGCC
>JAYWAV010000456.1:0-2960 GCA_043782015.1 Rhodoferax sp.
GGCTGGCGCCTTTTTGGCGACGGCGCAGACGTGGCGATCGAGAAGACTTATAGGTTTGAAAACTTTCTCAAAACCATGTCCTTCGTCAATGCGGTGGCCTACCTTGCTGAACAGCAAGACCACCACCCCGAAATGCTAGTGACTTACAGCAGCTGCAGCGTGCGTTTCAACACGCACGATGTGCAGGGCGTGTCCCGCACCGACTTTGAATGCGCAGCGCTGGTTGACGCGCTGGCATCCAGCTGAGCGCCGCACTCTTGGCAACCGCTAAGCTGGAACCTGGACTGGTCATTGCTGGGCATGGACGTCATGTCTGGGTCGAAACGCCGGACGGACGCCGCCTGATCTGCCATCCGCGCGGCAAGAAAAGCCAGACGGTCGTTGGCGACCAGGTGCTGTGGCTAGCCAGTGAAGACGAAGGTACGATTGAGAAAGTGCTGCCGCGCAGGAACCTGTTTTACCGGCAGGACGAAATTCGCACCAAGTCATTCGCCGCCAATCTGGACCAGTTGCTGATCCTGATCGCCGCCGAGCCCGAATTCTCCGAGAGCCAGCTGACCCGTGCGCTGATAGCGGCGGAAGCCCAGCAAATTCGCCCCATCATTGCGCTGAACAAAAGCGACATCACCGAGCCCTTTGGGCGTGCATGGACGCGGTTGCTGGCCTACAGGGAGATGGGCTACACCCTGCTGTCTCTGGCACTCAAACCGAAAGGCGAAGACACTGCAGCAACCGAGTTGAAAGACCTGCTGGATGTGATGCAGGGCAAGACCACGCTGATTCTCGGCCCTTCCGGTTCCGGCAAAAGCACGCTGATCAACCGGCTGCTCCCGCATGCCGATGTACTGACCAATGAAATTTCTACCGCGCTGAACTCGGGCAAGCACACCACGACCAGCACCAGTTTGTACTGGGTGGACGAAGCCAAAACTACTGCCGTGATCGACTCGCCGGGGTTTCAGGAGTTTGGCCTGCAGCATATTGATGCGATGCATCTGGCAGGTCTGATGCCGGACATCAAGGCCCATTCCAGCGAATGCAAGTTCTACAACTGCACGCACTTGCACGAGCCGGGCTGCGGTGTTATTTCAATAGCAAAAAATGGCTCTGGTGCGCATGGAATCAGCGCAAGCCGCTACAAACTTTATAGCGAACTCTTCGCTGAGTTGTCGCAGGAACAGCGGTACTGACTTGCCCCCACGCTCCGCCGCTTTGCGGGTCGCTGCCCCCCGAGAGGGTTAATTTTTCTTGAGGCGGCCCGGCGAAAAATTGCCTTCTGGCTTACCCCAGCAAACGGGCCAGCGATAGCAGCGCCAGAAACACCATCCACATCACCACCGTGCGCCAGACCAGGCCCACGATAGCGCGCAGATGCCCCGGCTGGGGCACTTGTCCCGTGTTCTCTTCGCTCTCGGCCCCAAGACGCACATTGACAGCGCCGCTGGTCGCTGCGAGCACTACGCCGTTGTTGCTGGGGTTGGGGCCTGCCTCATGCTTGCGGTAGGCATCCACCGCCTCTTCAAAGCTGCCGACAAACGCAAAGCCCAGCGCGGTAACGCGCGCTGGCAGCCAGTCCACCGTGTACCAGGCCTGCACCGCGTTGTCCCGCACTACGTCACTGACGATGGGTCGGTCGGGTTGCGTTGGACGGTTCACCAGAAAATCCAAATAACCCGCCATGCGGTAGAAAACTGCCCCAGCCGGCCCAAAGCCAAAGGCGGCCAGCAACGAATACCAGGCGAACACGCCAAACACATGCCGGTGCGCCGACAGGATGGAATGCTCAATGACGTGGCGTACCACTTCGCTGCGCGGCAACTCGCTTGCATCCATGTGCATCCAGCGCGCCAGCAATTCGCGGGCTTGCGCTTCGTCCCCTGCCAGCAAGGCGTCGCGAATGGCCGTGAAATGGTGGCTGAACTGGCGAAAGCCCAGTGTCGAATAGAGAATGGCCACGTTCCAGATCACCGCCGCCACCCATCCCACAGTCCACACCAGCGCCCAATGGATCGCGCAGGCGGCCAACGCAGGCAGCAGCACGGCGATGGACCAGGCCAACCATGCATGTTGCGCTTTGCCGGAGTCGAAATTGCGAATCACCCAGCGCACCCAATTGCGCACTGTGCCGTGCACCGGGTTGATGGGCCCAAGCGGACGGGCCTGCTCCAGCAGCAGCGCTAAAAGTATGGAGATAAAACTCATGCGGGCATCATACCGATGCTCTGCAGCGCAAATTGCCGCCGGGCCGCCCCAAGGCAATTTAACCCCCTCGGGGGGCAGCGACCCGCAAAGCGGCGGAGCGTGGGGGCAATGTCTCAAGCCATCAAAAAACGGTAGAGGTTGCGCAACATCCCTGCTGTTGCGCCCCAAATGAAGCGCTCCCCATCCCCGTCCTGATACGGCATGGAGAGCCAATGGCGCTTGGCACCGGCAAACTCTACTTCGTGGTGGCGGTGGTTGGCGGGGTCCATCAGGAAAGCCAACGGAACTTCAAACACGGCGTCCACCTCGTACGCATTGGCGACGATGTTGTGCGCGGGTTGGACCAGCGCAATCACCGGCGTCACGTGGAAGGCGCTGCCGGTGGTGTAAATCGGCAAGCTGCCCAGAATCTCCACCTGCGCAGACTCCAGACCGACCTCTTCATGGGCTTCTCGCAACGCCGTCGCGGCATCGTCGGCATCGCCTGCGTCGCGCTTCCCGCCAGGAAATGCAATCTGCCCGGAATGGCTGGACAAATGGACGGTGCGTTGCGTCAACAGCACCATCAGCTGCTCACGCATGACTAGCGGAACCAAAACCGAGGCCGCTACAGGCGCACGGTCGCTAAAGCGCGACTCTGCAACCATTTCAGGCGACCAGACTGGCGGATTGGCAAAACGCGTGCGCAAGTCTGTAGCTTGCAGAAGCGCAGCGGGCACTTTCGGCAAGTCGGTATCCACCGCAATAACCGGCACTTG
>JAYWAV010000457.1:0-8190 GCA_043782015.1 Rhodoferax sp.
GTACAGGTGCTGGACGCGCATGGCATGGTCGCCGCCGCAGGACTGCCCGCGCGGGAGCCACATTGGGTGCCCAAACCCGGCATGAACGCGCTGGTCAAGCGCTGGGCACAGCCGCTGGTCGACGCCGGCGCCATGGAAATGGAAACCCGGGTCACTGCGATCGAGCCCGATGCGTTGCGCAAGGGCGGCTGGCAATTACGCACCACCGGCGCCGAAGGTGCCACGCATGTCTACGGCGGTTTTGACGCTGTGGTCTTGGCCATCCCGTCCCCGCAGGCGCAAACGCTGTTGCAAACCACGCCCAAGGGCAAAGCCCTGCACCAGAAGACCTCCAAAGTCACCGTCGCACCCTGCTGGACCCTGATGCTGGCCTTTCCACAGGCCGTGCAGCCTGGCCTCACCACGCTGGGCCCGCAATGGAACGCCGCGCGCAGCACGCACCACCGCCTGGCCTGGCTGACCCGCGAATCGAGTAAACCCGGCCGCGGTACCGTCGAGCGGTGGACCGTGCAGGCCAGCGCCGCGTGGTCCGCGGAGCATTTGCAGGACGACAGCGCCCGCGTACAGGCCAAGCTAATCAAGGCCTTTGCCGAAGTGACCGGCATCCGCGCCGAACCCGCCCATGTGGAAACCCACCGCTGGCTTTATGCCCAGACCTTGAATCCGCTGGGTCAATCCCACTTGTGGGACGCCAAGGCTGGCATAGGTGTGTGCGGCGATTGGTGTCTGGGGCATCGTGTCGAAAACGCTTTTGTGTCGGGTCTTGAGCTTGCTTTAGCCATCGTTTAATACCGCCCCCCGTTCGGGCTGAGCCCGTCGAAGCCCTTCGACAAACTCAGGGCGAGCGGCATTTCCCAATGCTTCGCTACATCGGCCGTTTCGCGCCCTCGCCCACAGGCCCGCTCCACGCGGGCTCGATAGTGGCCGCGCTGGCGAGCTGGCTGGATGCCAAGGCCCACGGCGGGCGATGGTTAGTGCGTATCGAAGACGTGGACGTACCGCGCTGCATTCCGGGCGCCGACCAAACTATCCTGCAACAACTCGCAGCCTGCGGCCTGCAGCCGGATGCACCGCCGGTGTGGCAAAGCCAGCGCACCGCGCAGTACCAGCAGGCGCTGGATGCCCTGATTGCCGACAGCCAAGCCTACCCCTGCGCCTGTTCGCGCAAAGACATCGAAGAAGCCCTGCAACAGATCGGCCGCGACAAGCCGCGCCATGGCGAGCTGGTTTACCCCGGAACTTGCCGCAACGGCCTGCATGGCAAGCCAGCCCGTGCGTGGCGCTTTGATACGCGCTGCGACACCGGGAAATTTGTACAAAAAAGTCCTGTAGTGCCCATAGATATTGCGCAAGCAGCTACTAAAACAATAGCAAACCAAAATAGCCTCGTGCATTGGACCGACCGCCGCCTGGGCCCGCAGACGCAAGACGTGGAGCAGGAAGTCGGTGATTTCGTGCTGCAGCGCGCCGATGGTCTGTTCGCCTACCAGTTGGCTGTCGTCGTGGACGATGCGGCGCAAAACATCACACACATTGTGCGTGGCGAAGACCTGACCGACAACACAGCCCGGCAAATTTTGTTGCAGCACGCTTTGGATTTTCCAACGCCGGTCTACCTGCACACGCCGCTGGTGCTCGGGCCCAATGGCGAAAAACTCAGCAAACAAAACGGTGCGCTGGCCCTGGACGCCTCCACACCGCAGGCAGCCAACACTGCGCTGCAGCTAGCCGCACGTGCATTGGGCCTGCACAGCCCATCCGACCTACCGATCCTTGAATCTCTGGCCTCCTGGACCGCCCAATGGCGTCAACGCCACGCGTGTCCATAATCCGGGCACAGCTTCACTACCGCTATGAAAATTTCCTTTTTGGGCACCTGGCCCCAGCGCGCCCTCGCCATTGGCCTGTCCATCACAGCCGCGCTGCCCCTGATCATTGGCACCACGCTGATCTATTTCTATCTGCAGCTACCGGATACGTCCTTCCTGTCCAACTACCAGCCCAAACAGCCGCTGCGCGTACTGACTTCTGACGGCGTGGAAATTGGCGGCTTTGGCACCGAGCGGCGCGTCTACCAGCGCATCGACCAGATTCCTGCGCTGATGAAAGACAGCTTGCTGGCGGTGGAAGACACGCGCTTTTATGCGCACCATGGGCTTGACCCGGTGGGCATTGGCCGCGCTGCGGTGTCCATGCTGACGGGTGGCCGTATGCAGGGTGCATCGACGGTCACGCAGCAAGTGGCGCGCACCTTTTTCCTGAACCGCTCGGTCACTGCCGAACGCAAGATCAAGGAAGCGATGCTGGCCTTTCGCATCGAAGCCCAGCTCAGCAAAGACCAGGTACTGGAGCTGTACATGAACCAGATTTACCTGGGCTCGCGCGCCTACGGATTTGAGGCCGCGGCGCAAACCTACTTCGGCAAAACGCTGGCTGCGCTGAGCCCCGCCGAATGCGCGATGCTGGCGGGCCTGCCGCAGAACCCCTACTTTGCCAACCCGCACCGCAACTTTGAACGCGCGCGCAACCGGCAACTGGTGGCACTGGCACGTATGCGTTCGCAAGGCGTGATTGACGAAGCGCAATACACCGCCGCCAAGGCCGAGAAATTGGTCATCCGCAAAGCACGCGATGTGGAAGTGCACGCCGAGTACGTCGCCGAGATGGTGCGCCAGCAGATCTATGCGCAATACGGCGAGCTGACCTACACCACTGGCCTCAACGTCACCACTACGCTGCGCGCGGCCGAGCAACAAGCCGCTTACAAGGCACTGCGCCACACGATGATTGACCACGCGCTGCGCCAGGTGTGGCACGGCCCGGAAGACAACGAAACCCTGCAACCCGACTGGAAGGACGATGACCCCAGCGTTGCGCAGGCATTGGCCGACTACGCAGACGACGAAGACCTGCGTTTGGCCATCGTGACGCGCGCCAGCCCCAAGGCGGTGACCGTGGTGTTGGGCTCGGGCGAAGTGATCAAGATTGACGGCGCAGGCTTGCGCGCGGCGCAAAGCGGCCTCGCCGACAACGCCTCGACCAAGCTGCGCGTACGGCGCGGCGCCGTGGTGCGTGTTGTGCAACAGGGAAAAACTTGGGCATTGGTGCAGTGGCCCGAAACCGAAGGCGCTTTTGTTGCGCTGGACCCCGCGAACGGCGAGATTCGCGCGCTGGTGGGTGGCTTTGATTTCCACCGCAACCAGTTCAACCACGTGACACAGGGCTGGCGTCAGCCCGGCTCCAGCTACAAGCCTTTCCTCTACTCCGGGGCAATTGAAAACGGCGTGCAGCCGGATACGCTGATCAACGATGCGCCCATGGAAAACGTCGGCGATTGGTACCCCGAGAACGACGACGGCAGCACCGATGGCCCCATCACCTTGCGCAGCGCGCTGGCGCGCTCGAAGAATCTGGTATCCATCCGCCTGATGCAACTGCTGTCGCCCAAGGGCGCGCGCGAATGGACCAGCCGCTTCGGCTTTGATCCGGAGAAGCAACCCGACAACCTGACGCAAGCCCTGGGCAGCGGCTCCACCAACCCGCTGCAAATGGCCGGCGCCTACGCCGTGCTCGCCAACGGCGGTTACCGCGTGAACCCCAAATTTGTGACGCGCATAGCCCGCGCCAGTGGCGAGGTGGTGTTTGAGTCACCCGCCGTGCCGCTGGATGAAAGCATGCGCGCAGTGCCGGCCCGTAACACATTTGTCGTCAACAGCCTGCTGCAGGAAGTCACCCGCTCCGGGACTGCGGCGCGCGCCCAGGCCACGCTGAAGCGTCCGGACCTGTATGGCAAGACAGGCACCACCAACGACGTGGTGGACGCCTGGTTTGGCGGCTTTCAGCCGGGCCTGGTGGCGATAGTGTGGGTTGGCTATGACAGCCCACGCAGCCTGGGCTCGCGGGCATCCGGCTCGGCGCTGGCGCTGCCCGCGTGGATAGAGTTCATGGCGACGGCATTGAAGAATGCACCCGTACAGGAAGTGCAACCTCCTGCTGGCTTGGCGCGCGTCGACGGCGAATGGCGCTATGCCGAATGGGCCGACGGTGGCTTTGTGCGCAGCCTGGGCCTGGATGGCGAACCGATTACGCAGGCGTTGATCGTACGCCCCAGCTGGATGCCAGGCACGCCTACGTCTGAACCCGAAGTAGCCCCAGCTCCCAACTGACCCGCTAGCTCAGCGGCTTGAACATGTTGACGTTAGTCACCGCGTAGCCCAGGCTGGCATACAGCGCCTGGGCGCCAGTATTGTGGCCAAACACATGCAGGCCCATGCCGGGCCAGCCAGCAGCAGCAATCACCTGCTCCGCAGACAATAGCGCGCGCTTGGCATGGCCTTGCCGCTGGAACTGCGGCAGCACCACGATGTCGGTCAGCCAAGCGATTTTTCTGCTGCCCTGTTCACGCAGCGAAATCCAGATGGAGCCAACTTTTTGCTCCGACGCATCCCGCACGGTGAAGAACCAGTGCTCCGGTGTTGCAAATCCTTGCGGCAGCAGATTGTCAATTTCCTTCTGTGCCAAATCGAGTGCGTCCGCCGCGGCCCAATTCCCGGACGCCACCTTGTCTTTGGCGTAGTCCTTGATCGATTCGGCAAAGTGGGCGATGAACTCGTCCGCTGTCATTGGCGTAATGTGGGTCACCATCTTTCTCCTTGTGCTTGCGAAACAGCGCTTCAAAAGCGGGTGGTAGCACCGGCATATCGGGTTGCTCGTACGATACCCGGCGCGACTTTTCTTCGGTACGCAGCACGAAGGCGGCCAGGCCTTCCGGATTCATGCGCCCCTGCGCAATCAGCGCATCGACCTTGGCGATGTTGATGGCGCTCAAATGCGATGTCGGCTTGCGCGGCGTGAAGCGGATCTGGTACGACTCTGCATCAATGTTCTTGCGTACACCATCAATCCAGCCCACACACAAGGCCTCGTCCACCGAATCAGGCCAATTCACGCTGGCAAGGCCAGTGTTGGTTTTGTAGAACCCGGCGATCAGTTCGGTCTCGCTTTTGCTATGGTTGGCAAACCAGGTATGCAGGTCTTGGCGTCGCGAAAGAAGGTCACCATGGTCTAGCCTTTCACGCTCTCTTGCGCCCCGAGCGCAGGAAAATGTTTGTCGCGCAGTTGCATGAATGGCAACTCTACAGCGCGGTACAACAGCCAGCCAACAAGCAGCGATACCAGCGTGATCAGCAGCAAGGTGACAGTCGACGACAACGCCCACTCCTTCGCGTACCGGTTCAGGATATAGGCCACGGCCTTGTGTGAGAGGTAAATCGAATACGACCACACGGCCAGCGAATATGCACCGGGAATGCGGGCGCCGTACAGCGGCGAACTGGGGCTCAACGCAGACACGACCAGCACCGAGAACGCAAGCGAAACGAGGCTGTAGCCAAACGTGGTCATGAAGAAGCCGTAACCATAGCCAGCCACGTAGTAATGCGCATACACGCCATACAGCACGGCACTGACCGCAAGCAACCCGCCGATCAACGTCCAACGCCCGGCAAGCTGAACGCGTTGCCACAACACAGGATAGAAGTTCTTCAGCAAGGCCACCGCCAGCCCCGGCAAAAACTCGTCAAAGCGGCACAACGTGGCGTAGTAGACGTTGGGGTAGTAGCCCGCCACGTTGCCATCGACTTCGCGCCCGTATTGCGACCAAAGCAGGCTGCGCGCCACTATGCCCACACACAACAAGGTGCCGAGCATCAGCCATGCATGGGAGCGCCGCCCGCCAATGCGTGAGCCCAGCCACACGACCAGCGGGAAGACCAGATAAAACTGCTCTTCAATGCACAGCGACCAGGCGTGTGAGAAGGCTGTGCCGGGCTGCAACTGGTAGTTTTGCGTAAAGGCCAGAAAGGCCCATAGCGGCGGCGGTGTCTTGCCGCCCATCGCCGCCGGGAAGATGAAGTACGCCGCCAACACCAGCCAAAACACCGGCCAGGTGCGCAGCGCGCGACGGGCGTAAAAACGGGATAGCGACAACGGGTGTTGCCGCGCCATGCCACCAAACACCTGGTTGCCGATCAAATAACCGCTGAGTACGAAGAACAGGTCTACGCCCACCCACCCTACGGTGCTGAGCCAGCCAAAGGTGGGCTCGCCGGATACAAAAACCATGTAGTGGTACATGAACACCAGCGCTATCGCCATCGCGCGCAGCGTGTCCAGACCGTTGGAACGCGATATATGGGGAGCTGCAGCGCTCAAGCCCAGTGCTCGCCAAAAATCGGCGCTACCGACGGGTGTGACTCCACGCGCTTGAGCAATTCCACGAATTCTGGACGCTGCGCAGCCAGATGCGCCCGCGCGCCCGACCAGCGCGACACCACCGTGGCCAAGATGTCCAGAGCGCCAGGGTATTCGCCCGACAGAAATGGCTCACCATGGAAGATGTCGGCAAATATCTCCCAATGCATGTGCAATTGGCGGCGCGCTGCCTGGCGCACTGCCTCCTGCGCGGCTTTGTCTTCGGCGGTTGTCCAACGCTCGGGGTAATCGGAAATGCTGATCGCGCTGTAGCAATTGGCGGCGATGAACACCAGAGCCCGAATCGCCTGGCTGCGGGCAATGCTGTCATCGGGCAACAAACCGCTGGCCTCGTAGCACAACCCCAGGTGAATCAGGATCGCTGCGCTTTCTGTCAGCACTGTGCCGTCGGGCAGTACCAGCGTAGGTATCTGGCGCAACGGATTGATTTGCGCCAGTTCGTTCACCGCGGAGTCGGCCTCCCAAGACGAGGCGCGCACCACCCGGTAAGCCACACCGCAGCGGCGCAACGCCACCTCAATCGCGGCAGATCCTGAACCTTGGGAACCAAAAAGAATATGCATTCTGGGGCGAGTTTTTTACCGAACGTCTGCCAATTTGAAATGCGGATTTTCTATCAATCCCAGGCGGTTGCCAAATGGGTCTTTCACCGCGGCGACCTTGATGCCATCGCCCACGTCATGCACCGGCTCCAGCGACTGCGCGCCCAAGTCCAGCAGGCGCTGCCATACCTCTTCAATATTCGCCACGCCCCACAAGGGTTGCGGGCCATTCACATTGGGCGTGCCATCCGGCAGCAGGCCCAGCTCGAAACCACCCACGTTAAAGCCCACATAAAACTTCTCGTCGAAATACGGCGGTGTGCCCAAGACCTGCGCATACCAGTCGCGCGCCTTTTCCAAATGGTGGACCGGGTAAATCGCGGTGCGCAAACCCAACAACATGGCTACTCCTCCTTCACTCTTTTGTCCCAACCAGTTTCATGGTGCTTGCCACTCCACGTATTTCCAGCTCGACGCACCATCCAGCAGCTTGATGCGAACCGGCCCCAATACATCAGGCTCAAAGTTACGCATGTTGACGCCGACTCGCGTTGCAATTGCGGGATCAACCCTCTCCCAGTTGATGACACATCCGCAAGAGCTGCAGCGCACAAATCTCAGCCGCTTGCCGCCCCATCCATATTCCTGCGTCGCCCCCGGCTTGGCGATGATGCGAACATCCTTGGCCCGGTAATACGCCCACAGCGTGCCGTAACGGCGGCAGATCGAGCAATTGCAATTGGTAACGCTCTGCGGCCGTCGCGGAATTTCCACATGCACCGCACCACAATGGCAAGAGCCTGAAATCATCGTCTACACCTTCAAGTTGAAATCCAAGCTCACTTTGAGCCCCAGCGCCAGGCTGGTGGCTCACCCTTGATCCAGCACACGGCGATCAACAATATTGAAAGCACCGCGGTATATACGCCGAAAACTACCGGGCCGTAGCCGGGCAGCAGCATGAGGCCACCCGCCACCATCAAGCCAGTAAATATTGCCAATACGGCCCAGCCCTGCCAGGCTACGGGAACACCCCAGCCCCAACCATATTGCTTGGCGGGAAACCAATACGTAACTTTTTCATTCGACATCAATATTTCCCTCAGGCTGCGTTTCGTTGGTGGACAAATGCTAGTTCAAACCCGCGGTCTAGATGGCCGGCCATGCTAAATCTCCCGTTCCATAAACCGCCAACGGTCGTGCAAAACTTCGCCCACCGCCGCGCGCCGAAGTTGGGCAGATTGATTTGGAGTTTAATCATCGCGCTTGAGGGTGCAACCTTCAAGTGAATACTCGTCGAAGACACTCTCCACTACTCCGTACGGTGGACCATTCAAATCACGTAGATTGGTAGAGGTATACCTCGTTTCGGTTC
>JAYWAV010000458.1:0-2957 GCA_043782015.1 Rhodoferax sp.
CGGCGCCGTTTTAATTCCCGCGGCCTTGCTGAGCGAAGTGGTTGCCGCAGCCGTGGAGCAGGAGCGGCTGGAAGGCTGGATCATGACCCAAGTCGATGCCGGAATGCCGCTGCCCGGTCTCTACCCGCCGAACGAGGAAAACAAGGCCCGCTACGAGGCCTGGGCGCGAACCGTGCGCTGACCTAGTCACGCCGGCGTGGTGTCATCAGGGTTTGCTGGTTTCTGTCCATGCTGCGAGGTTAAGGCAAAACCTCAAATCACGTGCGGCAGTGTTTCAGCCAGAAAATCAAACACTGCGCGGATGCGGGCACTGGTGCGAATTTCGCGGTGCACTGCCAGCCACATGGGCAGTGGCGGAATTTTCAGCAGGCCCGGCAGTACGCGCACCACATCAGGGTTGCCGCGTGCCATGTAGTCGGCACAAAAGCCGATGCCCAGGCCGGCCCGTACCGCCTGCCACTGCACAATGAAGTCATCGCTGCGCAAGGCAAAGGCGTCGCGTGTTACCGGGTAACCCATGGTCTGAAAGCCATGCAGGATGGCCGTGTCGGCGTCGCTGCCAATGAGTTCGTGCGCCAGCAAGTCGGTGGCTTTGCGCAAGGGGCCGCGCCGCGCCAGGTAGCTGCGGTGCGCGTAGGCACCGAGGCTGACGTCACCGATTTCCCTGGCGATCAGCGAGGACTGTTCCGGTCGTACCATGCGCACCGCAATATCGGCTTCACGGCGCAGCAGGTTGCTGACCTGGTTGCTGGATACCAACTCGACCGCAATGCCAGGCAAGCTCTGGCGCATGGTTGCCAGTAGCGGCGGCAGCAAGGTGACCGCCACGGGCACGCTGGCGGTGATGCGCACCGTGCCGCTGCTTTGTGTTTGCACGCCAGACAGTGTGCGCTCCAGCAACAGGGCGCCAGCCTCCATGCCACGCGCAGCTTCAGCCAGTTGCAGCGCTGTAGCCGTGGGCAGCAGGCCGCGCCCGGTACGCTCGAACAGCACTACGCCCAATTGACTCTCCAACTCGGCAATATGTCGGCCAAGGGTGGGCTGGCTCATTTTCAGATGTCTGGCGGCACCGAGCAGACTGCCGTGGTCCAGCACCGCCAGGAAGGATCGCACCAGGCTCCAGTCAAATCCGTGTCGTAGGCTGATATTCATAAATGCATCTCTGGTATGGCTATTTATGCAATTGTGCTGGAAGTCACTTGATTTCACAATTCACCCATGCGCCAGTTGTGGCCTCAACCGATGAAGGAAAAATCATGCAGTCTACAGTTCTCATTCTGGGTGCACGCGGCCGCTTTGGCCTGGCCACAGCCCGTGCTTTCTGTGATGCCGGTTGGCGTGTGCTGGGGCAAGTGCGCCCCGGTGCCGATCTGCCTGCTGACCCGCGCGTCGAGTGGCTGGCCACGGACTTGCAAAACACTGCGGCGCTGGCGCTGGCCGCGCAAGGTGCCGTTGTGGTGGTGCATGCGCTGAATCCGCCTTACACCCACCAAGCCTGGCGCGCCCAGGTGGCGCCGATGATGGATGCTGCCGTTGCTGTCGCGCGCGCGCTGAAAGCCACCTTGATGCTGCCCGGCAATGTCTACAACTTTGGTACCAACATGCCTGCCGTGTTGCGGGAAGACACGCCGCAAATCGCCCAGACCATCAAGGGCCAAATTCGCATCGCCATGGAGGCACAACTGCAGCGCTCCGGCGTGCGCAGTGTGGTTATCCGCGCGGGTGACTTTTTTGGCAGCGGTCGCGGCACCTGGTTTGATCAGGTCATCGTGAAAGACATTCAAAGGGGCAAGTTCAGCTACCCGGGCCAGCGCGATGTAGCGACCGCCTGGGCCTATCTGCCGGACCTGGCACGCACCTTTGTCGCGGTGGCACAGAAGCGTGCGCAACTCGGCGTGTTTGAAATTCTTCACTTCAAAGGCCACAGTTTGACTGGGCAGCACTGGCTGGATGCGCTGGACCCGCTCGCGCGAGCGCAAGGCTGGGTCAAGCCGGAGGCGCATGTCAGGTTCAGCAGATTGCCCTGGCCGCTGATTCGAATCGGTGCCATGTTTGTACCCACTTGGGCGGCGCTGTCGGAGATGCGCTATTTGTGGGAGACACCGCACGCCTTGGCCAATGAAAAGCTCACCGCCTTGATTGGGGCGGAGCCGCACACGCCACTGTCGCTTGCCGCACAGACTGCGCTGTCTGATCTGGGTTTGATGGCAACTTCGGTTCAAGGTAGCCATGGGTTTGCCAAGGCTGCCTGACATCGTGTTCACCGAGGATAAACATCATGCAACGTCGTAATTTCATTCGTATCGCAGGTGGCGGCAGTGTCGCCGCTGCACTGGGCGCCACGGCGCTGACCGGTTGCAGTGCCGGCATGCCGTCCGAGGCGATCGAGGCATGGAGCGGACCGGGTCCTGACATTGCGTCAGACCCCGACGCGCGGCGCTGGCTGCTGAGCTACGCCATACTGGCGCCACATTCGCACAATCTGCAGTCCTGGGTCGCCGACCTGCGCACGCCCAATGAAATTACGCTGAGCTGCGATTTGCAGCGCCTGCTGCCGCAGACCGACCCGCTGTCGCGCCAGATCATGATGAGCCATGGCACGCTTTTGGAGTTGCTGGATCTGGCAGCGCGGGAACGCGGCTTGCGCGCCGACATTGTGCTGTTTCCGCAGGGTGTGTTCGGACCCGACAAGCTCGACACACGCCCGGTGGCGCACATCAAGCTGGTACCCGATGCGACGGTCAAGAAGGACCCGCTGTTTGCGCAGATTCTGCGGCGCCACACCAACCGCAGTGCTTACGACCTCGCGCGCATGGTGCCGCTTGATGCGTGGCGGGCGATGGGGGACGCGGTGAAGCCCCATTCGCTGCGCTTTGGCTACGCCGGTGCCGAGCAGGCCGAGGCACTGGCCGTTCACCGCCGGATTGCGGCTGAAGCCTGGCGCATCGAACTGACAA
>JAYWAV010000459.1:0-21825 GCA_043782015.1 Rhodoferax sp.
TTTGCGCATACGCCACAGGGGCCATTCCGGGCACTACGGGAAGCAGGGCTCCCAGCGCCAGTGCGCAGGAGGCGATGAAACGGGCAAATTTGACTTGCACTATGTATCCTTTCGAGGCAATTTCTACGGTGGTTAGCAGTGATTGGATCGGCACATCACCGCCCAATTGAAGCAACCGCGGATTCTAATGGCGAATTCGCCGAAACTCACCACAACACGGGCTAGAACTGACAAAAGTTGAAGGCAGCCGTGTGAAATTTACAGGTAATTTCGAGTTACCAAGCAATAACTAAGTAATAACCCTTAACCCTTCGCGCACAATGAAGCGCGCGCGCATTCAGCCCTTTTGAAAGTGAAACTGACCAGGGGCCAAAATGGGGTCCACCCCCACCTGAATGGTCTCCTTCGGCGCGAACTTGCCTTCCAGCAGCAGCTTGGACAGCGGGTTCTCAATGCGCTGCTGAATGGCGCGCTTCAGGGGCCGCGCACCAAACACCGGATCAAACCCCACTTTAGCCAGTTCGGCCACAGCAGCGTCGCTCACAACCAGCGCCAGATCCATCTTGGCCAAACGGGCCATCAAGATCTGCAACTGGATCTTGGCAATCGACGCGATATTGGCTGCATCCAGCGAATGGAATACCACGGTCTCATCAATCCGGTTCAGGAATTCAGGGCGGAAGTGGTTCTTCAGCTCGCCAGTCACCGCATCCTTGATGTCTTCGCTGTCCTGTCCCACCATACTTTGGATCAGATGGCTGCCAATATTGCTGGTCATCACGATCACGGTGTTCTTGAAGTCCACAGTGCGGCCCTGGCCGTCGGTCAGGCGGCCGTCGTCCAGCACCTGCAACAGCACGTTGAACACATCGGGGTGCGCCTTCTCGACTTCGTCGAGCAGCAGCACGGCATAGGGCTTGCGGCGCACCGCTTCGGTCAGGTAACCGCCCTCCTCGTAGCCCACATAGCCGGGGGGCGCACCAATCAGGCGGGCCACGGAGTGCTTCTCCATGAACTCACTCATGTCAATGCGGATCAGGTGGTCTTCGCTGTCAAACAGAAAACCTGCCAGCGCTTTGCACAGCTCGGTCTTGCCCACACCCGTAGGCCCGAGGAACAGGAATGAGCCAGTGGGGCGGTTTGGATCACTCAGACCCGAGCGTGAACGGCGGATGGCGTTGGCCACCGCAGCAATGGCTTCGTCCTGCCCGACCACGCGGTCGTGCAGCTTGGTTTCCATTTGCAGCAGCTTGTCCTTTTCGCCTTGCATCATCTTGGACACGGGAATGCCGGTGGCACGGCTGACCACCTCGGCAATTTCTTCGGCGCCCACTTGCGTGCGTAACAACTGGCGCGCAGTGCCCGCGCCACCCTTGGCCTTACCGGCTTCCTTGTCTTGTGCCTCTTTCAGGCTTTTTTCCAGCTCGGGCAGCTTGCCATATTGCAGCTCGGCTACTTTGGCCAGGTCGCCCTTGCGCGTCAGCACCTCGATCTGCTGGCGCAGCTTGTCGATCTCTTCGCGCACCTGGGCACTGCCCTGGGCTGTGGCTTTTTCTGCCTTCCAGATTTCGTCCAGATCGGCGATTTCCTTTTGCAGACTCTGGATTTCGTCGTTAATCAGACCCAGGCGCTTGCGCGAGGCATCGTCCTTTTCCTTTTTGACGGCTTCGCGCTCGATCTGCAACTGAATCAATCGGCGGTCCAGCTTGTCCATCACCTCGGGCTTGGAGTCCAGTTCGATCTTGATCTTGGAGGCCGCCTCGTCGATCAGGTCAATCGCCTTGTCAGGCAAGAAGCGGTCGGTGATGTAGCGGTGGCTCAGCTCGGCCGCAGCCACGATGGCAGGGTCGGTGATGTCCACGCCGTGGTGGACTTCGTAGCGCTCTTTCAGGCCGCGCAGGATGGCGATGGTGGCTTCCACCGTCGGCTCGCCCACCAAAATTTTCTGGAAGCGGCGCTCCAGCGCGGCATCTTTCTCGATGTATTTGCGGTATTCGTCCAGCGTGGTCGCGCCCACGCAGTGCAGCTCGCCCCTTGCCAGCGCGGGCTTGAGCATATTGCCCGCGTCCATTGCACCCTCGGCCTTGCCGGCGCCCACCATGGTGTGCAACTCGTCGATGAACACGATGGTCTGGCCTTCGTCTTTGGCCAAATCTTTCAACACATTTTTCAAGCGCTCTTCAAACTCGCCACGGAACTTGGCACCGGCCAACAGCGACGCCATGTCCAGCGACAAGACGCGTTTGCCCTTCAGCGAATCGGGCACTTCGCCCGCCACTATGCGCTGCGCCAAGCCTTCCACAATGGCGGTCTTGCCGACGCCGGGCTCACCAATCAAGACAGGATTGTTCTTGGTGCGGCGTTGCAGCACCTGAATGGCGCGGCGGATTTCGTCATCGCGGCCGATCACCGGGTCCAGCTTGCCCATGCGGGCGCGCTCGGTCAGGTCAATGCAGTATTTCTTCAGCGATTCGCGCTGGTCTTCAGCATCCGCGCTGTCCACGTTCTGGCCGCCACGCACCGCTTGAATAGCCGCCTCCAGACTCTTGCGCGTGAGCCCATTGGCCCGAACCAGGTTGCCAATGTCAAGCTTGCTGTCCGTCAGTGCCAACAGAAACAATTCACCCGCGACAAACTGGTCGCCACGTTTGATCGCCTCTTTCTCGGCCGCCTGCAACAGCGTGACCATGTCACGCCCCACCGTCACCTGCTCATGACCTTGCACCTGCGGCAAGCGTTTGACCGCCGCCTCCGCAGCGGCTAGCAAGCCCGCCACATTGACGCCAGCACGGTTCATCAGCGCCTTGGGCCCGTCGTCCACACGGATCATCGCGGCCAATACGTGCACCGGCTCGATGTACTGGTTGTCATTGGCGAGCGCCAGCGTCTGGGCTTCGCCGAGGGCTTCCTGAAATTTGGTGGTGAGTTTTTCGATACGCATGGCTATTTCCTCGATTGCCTTACAGCTTGGGGGCAATAGCTGGAAATTTCAAGTGCGTTAGCGCACACAAGGGTAGTTTCAAGTAACACGTTGACACACATCAAGTAAGCCGGAGAAGGGGATGCCGGGGGCCGATTTGTGTGGCCTTAGGCACACCATGAGGCACCCGGCATTCCCTTCTCTGGCCGACGCCTCAAAACAGCGAGGGTAGTTCAGCCGAAGTAGGAAGCCTCGATACCCCAGCGCGCCAAAGCCTCGTCATCGCTGACCCGTGCGTCTACCCAATGCGCACCTTGCGGCGTAGTTTCCTTCTTCCAGAACGGCGCCTGCGTCTTCAAGTAGTCCATCAAAAACTCGCACGCCTGAAAGCTCTCGCCCCGGTGCGCCGACGTTACCGCCACCAGCACAATCTGGTCCAGCGGCTGCAACAGGCCCACCCGGTGAATCACCCGCGCCCCGTGAATATCGAAGCGATTGAATGCCTCGTCAATCATGGCCTCAATGGATTTCTCAGTCATGCCGGGGTAATGCTCCAGCTCCATCGCGCTGATATTGTCTGGCCCACCGGCCGTGCGGTCGCGCACGGTGCCGATAAAGCTGCACACCGCGCCAACACCTTGGTTGCCCGCACGCAGCCGCGCAACCTCTGCGCTGAGATCAAAGTCTGCAGACTGAATGGTGACGCGTGCGGTGGCGCCCATGGTGCTTCAGCCGCCTGTTACCGGCGGAAAGAAGGCCACTTCGGCGCCATCCGCCAACAGCGTGGACTCGTCACACATCACCTGATTGAGCGCCATGCGAACCGCTTTGCCGCGTGCAAGTGCTTGGGCATAGGCATCACCACGCCCGAGCAACTCATCACGCAAGGCCTGCAGCGTGGTGGCACTTGTGTCCAACGTCTCACTGCCCTGCCCCAGCGCCTCGCGGATCGACGCAAAATATTTGACCGTGACTTTCATGCCAGCAATTCTGCAAAGGATACGAACTGCACGCTGTCACCAGGGGCAATCGTGCGACCGCTGGGGTTGTCCACCAGACCATCGCCCCACACCGCCGAGGTCAGCACGCCCGAGCTCTGGTTGGGAAACAAATCCAGCCCGCCTTCGCCATTCCGGCGTGCGCGCAAGAATTCACGACGCATATCGGCTCTAGGCCACGTAAAATCGGCGCGAGCAGCTACAGTTTTCATAGCAAGCTGCTCAGCGCCTTGCAGCTTCAGCAGGAAAGGCCGCACCAGCAGCAGGAAGGTCACGAAGCTGGAGACCGGGTTACCTGGCAGTCCAATGAAATGGCAAAAATCCGTTCGCCCTGAGCCGCCTGTCCTGAGCTCGGTCGAATGGGTCGAAGGGCTCGCACCGGCTTCGACAAGGCCTGTCCTGAGCACGTCGAAGGGCTCTGCCCGAACGGAGGTGTTTATGCGCCCATGTGCAAACGGCTTGCCGGGCTTGATTGCGATTTGCCACAGGTCCAACGTACCGAGCGCCTGCACCGCAGGCTTGATATGGTCTTCCTCACCCACGGAAACGCCGCCACTGGTAAGAATCAAATCGTGATCCGCGGCCGCCTTTTGCAGCGCAGCCTCTGTCGCGGCGCGCTGATCCGGAACGATGCCGAAGTCGGTGACCTCGCAGCCCATGCGGCGCAGCAGGCTGTTCAGGAAAAAACGGTTGGAGTTGTAGATGGCGCCGGGCGGCATGTCCTGCGGCGCTTTTTCGCCGGGCATCACCAGTTCGTCGCCGGTGGAAAACAGCGCGACACGCGGGCGTCGGGCCACGCACAGTGTGTCCAAACCAATGCTGGCGGCCAGGCCCAGCTCGGCTGGGCCAAGGCGCTGGCCGGCACGCAGGATCACAGCGCCCTGCGTGATGTCCTCACCCGCACGGCGAATCCATTGGCCAGAAACAGGCACGGCATTCACGCGCACGCCGCCTTCGCACTCGTTCACAACTTCGCAGTTCTCCTGCATCACCACCGCATCGGAGCCGGGGGGAATCGGTGCCCCAGTGAAGATGCGCGCAGCGCTCAAGGGTTGCAGCGGCTGGCCAGTGGTGCCCGCAGCAATGCGCTGGGTCACTTGCAACACCACACCCGGCTCAGTAACGTCAGCGCAGCGCAGGGCGTAGCCGTCCATGGAGCTATTGTCTTGCGGCGGCACATGCAAAGCGGATACAACGTCGTTGGCCAGCACACGGCCATCGGCTTCCATTGTGAGAACAGACTCGCTTGCACCCAAAGGCTGGGCACTCTCCAGCAACTGCGCCAGCGCGTCGTCTAAGGACATCAGGGAAGGTCGTGCTGTTTTGTTCATCCGTTGTTGCTACTATTTGTATAGCTGCTTACGCACGTTCCATGCGCTCTAGCGGCCTATTTGGCACTCAATACCCGCATTCCTGCGCGATCAGGGCCTTGATGGCGGCCACGTCGGCTTCCATCACCTGTACGCGTTTGGGCAAGGCTTCAATGCCGTCAAACTGGGCCGGACGGTCTGGCGCACGGCCCAATGCCTCTTGCACGGTCTCGGCAAACTTGATCGGCAACGCGGTTTCCAGCACCACCATGGGCACATCCCGTACACCTGATTCCTTGCGCTGCTCCAGTGCAACCTTCAGACCGTCGGCCGTATGGGTGTCGATCATCATGCCGTGGCGTGTCCAGGTGTCGCGGATGGTGTCCATGCGGTCGGAGTGGGTGCTCTTGCCGCTGACAAACCCGTAACGCGTGGCGGCCTGCGCGAACGCGGGGTCTTTGCTGAGGTCGAACTTGCCGTCTTTGCTGATGGCATCGGCAAACAAGGCTTTGACACGCACGCCGTCACGGCCCAACAAATCGAACACAAAGCGCTCGAAGTTGGATGCCTTGGAAATGTCCATCGACGGGCTGGAGGTCTCGTGCGTATCCGCACTGCCGCGCACGCGGTAGACGCCGGTGCGGAAGAACTCGTCCAGCACGTCGTTCTCGTTGGTCGCAACCACCAGCTTGTCGATCGGCAAGCCCATCATGCGTGCCACATGGCCGGCGCAGACGTTGCCGAAATTGCCGGATGGCACGGCGAAGCTGACCTTTTGCGCATTGGACTCAGTCGCCTGGATATAGCCGGCAAAGTAGTACACCACCTGCGCCAGCAGACGCGCCCAGTTGATCGAGTTGACGGTGCCGATCTTGTACTTGCGCTTGAAATCGAGATCGTTGCTCACCGCCTTGACCATGTCCTGGCAGTCATCGAACACGCCCTTGATGGCGATGTTGTAGATGTTGGCGTCCATCAGGCTGAACATCTGTGCTTGCTGGAAAGCGCTCATGCGGCCATGCGGGCTGGTCATGAAGACGCGAACGCCCTTCTTGCCACGCATCGCATATTCTGCCGCACTGCCGGTGTCGCCAGAGGTTGCGCCGAGAATGTTCAGCTCTTCGCCACGGCGCGCCAGTTCGTACTCGAACAGGTTGCCCAACAACTGCATCGCCATGTCCTTGAACGCCAGCGTGGGGCCGTTGGACAGGGCTTCTATGAACACCGGAGCCTGTCCTGAGCCTGTCGAAGGGTCTTCGAGGTGGCGCAGCGGAACGATCTCGCCCGTGCCAAACACTTCTGCGGTATAGGTCTTGGTGCAGAGCGCGCGCAGGTCAGCAGAAGGAATGTCGTCGATGTAGAGCGACAGAATCTCAAACGCCAGCTCTGCGTAACCCTGCTCGTGGTAAACCTTGCGCAGGCGTGTCAGCGTTGCGTCGTCAATCTGCGGATAGGACTCGGGCAAATACAGGCCGCCATCAGGCGCAAGGCCTTCAAGCAGGATTTCGCAAAAGCGTTTTCGGTCAGCCTGGCCGCGGGTAGAGAGGTATTTCATGGTCCGCCCGGCCGCCCGAAGGGCAATGAGCGCCCCCTCGGGGGGCAGAGAACGTAGTGAACGTGGGGGTTATGTTTCATGCCAACTCTTCCTTGCGGATGCGCACGATGGGAGCCAGCACGGTCGGCAGCGACTGCATCAGCGCCAGCGCCTTGTCCATGCGTGCCTCCTGGCAGTCATGGGTCAGGATGATCAGATCGGTCTGTGTGCCGCCTTCGCCACTCACTTCATCGGCTTCGCGCTGCAGCATCGCGTCAATGCTGATGTCGGCAGCCGCCAAGAGGCCCGTCACCATTGCCAGCACACCGGTCTGGTCTGCCACGCGCAAGCGCAGGTAGTAACTGGTCACCACATCGCCCATGGGCAGCACGGGCGTATCGCTCATGCTGTTGGGCTGGAAAGCCAGATGTGGCACGCGCTGCGCGGCATTGGCGGTGTGCAAGCGGGCAATGTCGACCAGATCGGCAATCACTGCGCTGCCGGTCGGCTCGGAGCCCGCGCCCTTGCCGTAATACAGCGTGGTGCCCACCGCGTCGCCGTTGACAACCACGGCGTTCATCGCGCCTTCCACATTGGCGATCAATCGCTTGGCCGGAATCAACGTGGGGTGCACGCGCAATTCCACTCCCGTGGATGTGCGCTTGGTAATGCCCAAGAGCTTGATGCGGTAGCCCAGTTGTTCGGCGTATTTGATGTCGGCCGCGCCCAGCTTGGTGATGCCTTCGATATAGGCCTTGTCGAATTGCACCGGAATGCCAAACGCAATTGCCGACATCAGCGTCAGTTTGTGCGCGGCGTCCACGCCTTCGATATCAAACGTGGGGTCGGCCTCGGCATAGCCCAGACGT
Source organism: Rhodoferax sp. (assembly GCA_043782015.1). Taxonomy (GTDB): domain Bacteria; phylum Pseudomonadota; class Gammaproteobacteria; order Burkholderiales; family Burkholderiaceae_C; genus Allorhodoferax. The sequence continues at coordinate 7,632 of JAYWAV010000459.1, forward strand.
TGCGCTTCTTTCAGCACCACATCAAAGTCCAGCCCCTTGTCGCGCATCTCGGACAGGATGAAATTGGTCGTGCCATTGATGATGCCCGCGATCCACTGGATGCGGTTGGCGGTCAGGCCTTCGCGCAGCGCCTTGATGATGGGAATGCCACCGGCCACGGCCGCTTCAAACGCGACCATCACGCCCTTGGCGGAGGCAGCTGCAAAAATCTCGGTGCCATGCACAGCCAGCAACGCCTTGTTGGCGGTGACCACGTGCTTGCCTGCAGCAATCGCTTCAAGCACCAGCTCCTTGGCGACGGTGTAGCCGCCAATCAGCTCCACCACGATGTCGATATCGGGGTTGCGGATGATCGCGCGCGCATCGGCCACCACTTGGGCCTTGTCGCCCACGATTTCCTGGGCCAACGCCGTATTGCGGCGCGACACCATGGTCACCTCAATGCCACGGCCGGCACGGCCCCTGATTTCTTCCTGATTGCGCTGCAAAACATGGAATACACCGCTTCCTACGGTGCCAAAGCCCATCAGGCCCACTTGAATCGGTTTCATACAGTCTTAAGGTTAAAAATGCCTGCAGCCCGCGCAGAATGTGCGTAAGCAGCTATCAAATTAGTAGTGGCTATTGGTAGAAATTAAGTGCCATGCCGCTTGCGATAGCTTTCCAGGAAGCGCGCGATCCGGCCGATGGCCTCGCGCAAATCGTCTTCATGGGGCAAAAACACAATGCGGAAATGGTCCGACGCGCGCCAGTTGAAGCCGGTGCCTTGCACCAGCATCACGCGGGTTTCGCGCAGCAGCTCCAGAAAGAACTGGCGGTCGTCTTCGATCGGATAGACCGTGGGGTCCAGACGCGGGAACATGTACAGCGCAGCTTGTGGCTTCACGCATGTCACACCGGGAATTGCGGTAATCAGTTCATAGGCCAGGTCCCGTTGGCGGCGCAAACGGCCACCCTCCTTGACCAGGTCCTGGATACTTTGGTAGCCGCCCAAGGCGGTCTGGATGGCGTACTGGCCGGGCACGTTGGAGCCCAGCTTCAGATTGGCCAGCATGTTCAGGCCTTCGATGAAGTCGCGCGCGTGGTCCTTGGGGCCGGACAGAATCATCCAGCCTGCGCGGTAACCGCAAGAGCGGTAGGCCTTGGACAGGGAGTTGAAAGTCAGCGTCAGTACGTCGGTCGATAAACTGGCAATGGCGGTGTGTTTCACGCCCTCGTACAACACCTTGTCGTACACCTCGTCGGCCAGAATCACCAGCTCGAATTCACGCGCAATCGCCACAATGCCGCGCAGCAGCGCGTCGCTGTACAGCGCGCCTGTGGGGTTGTTGGGGTTGATCACCACAATGCCGCGGGTCTTCGGCGTGATCCTGGCGCGGATATCTGCCAGGTTGGGCATCCAGCCGTTGTCTTCGTCACACTGGTAGTGCACCGGCTTTCCGCCCGAAAGACTGGTCGCAGCGGTCCACAGCGGGTAGTCGGGCGAAGGCACCAGCAATTCATCGCCATCGTCGAGCAAGGCGTTGGACGCCATCACGATCAGCTCGCTCGCGCCATTGCCCAAGTAAATGTCATCCAGCGTGACGCCCACAATGCCCTGCTGTTGGGTGTAGTGCATCACCGCCTTGCGCGCTGCAAAAATGCCTTTGCTATCGGAGTAGCCCGCCGAATTCGGCAGGTTGCGGATCATGTCTTGCTGGATTTCTTCGGGTGCATCGAAGCCGAACGGCGCCAGATTGCCGATGTTGAGTTTGATGATCTTTTGACCTTCATCCTCCATCTTTTTGGCCGCATCCACGATAGGCCCGCGCACGTCGTAGAGCACATTGGCCAGCTTGGCAGATTTTTGAATCGTTCTCAAAGTCCCTCCGAAAGGCATCAGCACAGGGCGAAACCTATAATTTGACCACAGTTCTGCACAGACTTAGTGCACTGCAACATCCAATTCGGCCCCCTTTTGTCACCACCCTGCCCATGAAATTTCAACCGGATGCCATTGGCGGCCCCTCAATCACCGGATATGGACCAGGTTGGGTCGCCGTCAATGGCGAACAGCTGACCTCCAGCATCGTGCTGCCGTCCAATGGTGTGCGCTTCGCATGGGAGTGCGCAAGCTACGAAGACCTTACCCAGCGCCATTTCGACCAATTGGCTGAACTGGATTGCGAGCTGATCCTGTTTGGCAGCGGAGAGCGCATTCGCTTCCCGAACCCGGCCTGGCTGCAGGCTCTGTATGCCCGGCGCATTGGCGTGGAAACCATGGATACGCAGGCCGCCTGCCGTACTTACAACTTTTTGGCGGCCGAAGGTCGCAGGGTTGTAGCCGCGCTACTGTTGTAACCCGGGCAAACCCGAACTTTGCCAAAGTCGATAAGCGTTGCTTTTCAGAGTAAAATCCCGGGTTGCGGTCGACGGCACAAAGCCCTGTCACGCTGACAGCCTTCACCATGACCGAGACACCCAGCACGCGAGACTCAAACACCATATGGCGATAGTTGTCAACAAACCCCTCCCCGAATTTGAAGCCAATGCCACCGGCGGCATCAGGGTCACCAACACCAGTCACGTTGGTCAGACCATGGTTTTGTACTTTTACCCCAAGGACAACACCCCTGGCTGCACCACGGAAGCCATGCAGTTCCGTGACAAATACAAGGATTTCGCCAAAGCTGGCGCCGCCGTTTTCGGCGTGTCCCGCGACAACATGAAGTCGCACGACGAGTTCAAAGCCAAGCTGGAATTGCCGTTTGAGCTGATCGCTGACACCGAAGAAAAAATGTGCCACATGTTCGGCGTGGTCAAAAACAAGATCATGTACGGCAAGAAGGTCAAGGGCATCGAGCGCAGCACCTTCCTGGTGGGCGCCGATGGCCTGCTGAAGGAAGAGTGGCGCGGTCTGAAGGTTCCTGGCCACGTGGATGACGTCCTGAAAGCCGTCAAGGCACTCAACAAAAAGGCCGCCTGATCGCCATTGAGGGAGCGTGTGTTGTTTTGGCACACACCCCATAGCGCTGTCACAGCGCTCATGCATAATCATTTGCATGCCGTTGAGTTTCGCAACCGCGTTCACTAAAAAAGCCGCCCGGGCTCCGGGCGGCTTTTTCGCTTTTGCAAACCCAATATTCATACAACCACCTTCAAGGTACCCATCCATCCATGCCTCTGCCACCTGCACCGACCAAACGCGCTGATCAACTCTCCGCCAAAGCGTACGACGCTATCGCCCGTACACCCAAACGTGCAACCCGCAAGGATGAAACCCCCCCGCCCCCCGCTATACACGCAGTTCACCAAATTTCGCCCGTCGAGGCCCGCGGCGCCAAGAGCAAACCCGAGTTGGTGCTCGTTTCCGAACCTGCCCGCCAGAACACGACGACCAAAAACCAGTCCCGCGGCCGCAAACGCGCGCGCGGCGGCCCCTCCAAGCTGTTTGTGCTGGACACCAATGTTCTGCTGCACGACCCGATGTGCCTGTTCCGCTTTGAGGAACACGACATCTACCTGCCGATGATTGTTCTGGAAGAGCTGGACGGCCACAAGAAAGGCATGACCGAAGTAGCGCGCAACGCACGCCAGACCAGCCGTACGCTGGATACGCTTGCGGGAGCCCCCGGCGCCGACATCACGGCCGGTTTCCTGTTGGATAGCACCGGCCACAAAGATGCTGGCGGCAAGCTGATGTTCCAGACCCAGGCGCTGGACTACCACCTGCCTGCCAGCCTGCCGCAAGGCAAGGCGGACAACCAGATTCTGGGCGTGGTCGAAGCGCTGCGCCAGAAGTTTGCGCCGCGCGAAGTGGTGCTGGTGTCCAAGGACATCAATATGCGCGTCAAGGCCCGCGCCCTGGGCCTGGCCACCGATGATTACCAGAACGACAAGACACTGGAAGACGGCGATCTGCTGTACTCCGGCTCCATGGCTTTGCCCACCGACTTCTGGGCCACGCATGGCCAAAAGGTGGAGAGCTGGCAACAAGGGCAGCACACCTTCTACAAGGTAGACGGCCCGGCCGTTCCCAACATGCTGATTAACCAGTTCGTCTACTTCGAGTCGCCCGGCGAGCCCAGCCTGTACGCCCGGGTCACCGAGATTCGCGGCACCACGGCCGTGCTGAAGACGCTGCGCGATTTCAATCACATGAAGAATGCGGTATGGGGCATCACCACCCGCAACCGCGAACAGAACTTCGCGATGAACCTGCTGATGGACCCGGAAGTGGACTTCGTCACGCTAACCGGCACCGCCGGCACCGGCAAGACATTGATGGCATTGGCTGCAGGCCTGACCCAGGTGCTGGATGACCGCCGCTATACCGAGATCATCGTCACCCGCGCTACCGTCAGCGTGGGCGAAGACATTGGCTTCCTGCCCGGTACCGAAGAAGAAAAGATGGGCCCCTGGATGGGCGCGCTGGATGACAACCTGGAAGCCCTGGGCAAGACCGAAACCAGTGCTGGCGAATGGGGCCGCGCGGCGACCAATGAGCTGATCCGCAGCCGGATCAAGATCAAGAGCATGAACTTCATGCGTGGGCGGACGTTTCTGAACAAATACCTGATCATTGATGAAGCGCAAAATCTGACGCCCAAGCAGATGAAGACGCTGATTACGCGTGCCGGCCCGGGCACCAAGATCATCTGCATGGGCAACCTGGCCCAGATCGATACGCCCTACCTGACCGAAGGCTCCTCCGGCCTGACGTTTGCAGTAGACCGCTTCAAGGGCTGGCCGCATGGCGGACACATCACGCTGGCGCGCGGCGAGCGCTCGCGCCTGGCGGACTTTGCGAGTGAAGTACTGTAAATTTGAGGGTCAGACCACTTGCGTAGCAATGTGCTCTGACCCCAACTGACTAAGGTTGAGGGTCAGACCACTCGCGTAAGAGATGTGCTCTGACCCCAACTGATTGAGATGCTAATTCAGTAGCTGCTTGCGCACATTGGACGTGGGCTGAAAGCCAATCTGGCTTACAGCCCTTTTCTTCGTCTAGTAATCGCCGTTTCCGCCTGAAGCAAGGCTCTCGAACTTGGTGATGTGCTTCAGAAAGGCAAGTTTGGTCGTGCCAGTCGGGCCGTTACGTTGCTTGGCGATGATGACCTCAGCCACACCCGGCTCCTTGCTGGGGTTCGGGCCGTCCATCTTGTTGTAGTAGTCGTCGCGGTAGATGAACATGATGACGTCGGCATCCTGCTCGATCGCGCCAGACTCCCGCAAGTCGCTCATCATGGGGCGCTTGTCCGGGCGCGACTCCACGCCACGGCTGAGCTGCGACAGTGCTATCACCGGGCATTGCAATTCCTTGGCCAGCATCTTCAGGCCACGCGAAATTTCGCCGACGGCGGTCGCGCGGTTCTCGTCGCTCATGGCACTGGAGACGCTCATCAACTGCAGGTAATCCACCACGATCAAACCCAGCTTGCCGCACTGACGCGCCAGACGGCGTGCATTGGCGCGCAACTCGCTCACTGTCAGGCCGGCTGTTTCATCGATGTGCAGGGAAATCGTGCGCAGCTTTTCAATCGCTTCTGTCAGACGCGGCCATTCGTCATCCGTCAGCCGACCGGTGCGCAAATGGCCCTGGTCGATACGGCCAATCGAGCCCACGATACGCACGGCCAACTGGGAGGCGCCCATTTCCATCGAGAACACTGCTACCGGTAGACCTTCGTTCAACGCCACGTGCTCGGCGATATTGATCGCCAGCGCGGTCTTTCCCATCGAGGGTCGTGCCGCAAGGATGATCAGGTCGCCGGCTTGCATACCCGACAGGTTGCGGTCAAGGTCGTAAAAGCCGGTTGGCACCCCCGTGATGTCGCTGGGGTTGTCTGCCATTTCCTGAACGCGGTCCAGCAGCTGAACGACCAGCGACTCCATGCCCTGAAAGCCCTGCTTGTTGCGTGAGCCTTCTTCCCCGATATTGAAGATCTTCTGCTCGGCCTCATCGACGATGTCTGCAACCGGCCGCCCCTGCGTATTGAAGGCATTGGTAGCGATCTCATCGCTGGCGCTGACCAGCTTGCGCAGGATGGAGCGGTCGCGCACGATCTCGGCGTAGCGGCGGATATTGCTGGCACTGGGGACGTACTGCGCCAGCGAGTTCAGATAGGCCAAACCACCGACTTCCTCAGCTTTACCCTGGCTTTGCAGATGCTCGTACACCGTGATCACATCGGCGGGCTTGGACGCATTCACCAGCACACCAATGGCGCCATAGATCAGGCGGTGTTCGTAGCGGTAAAAGTCGCCGTCGAACAGGATGTCACCCACTCGGTCCCAGGCGCCATTGTCCAGCAACAGGCCGCCCAGCACGCTGGACTCGCCTTCTATGGAATGGGGTGGGACGCGCAGTTGCGCGATTTGACGGTCTTGGCCATAGTCATCTATGGCAGAAAGTACGGCGGACATGTCATGCCTCCCGACGAGCCGCCTCTAGGGTGGCATGCGCCCCCTTGGGGGGCAGCGAACGAATGTGAGCTTGGGGGTACATATTTTCCTTGAAGCCTGTGATGCTACGCGGACCCCATAGTGGAGTCGAGGGATAGCTTTGTGGACAAACTGTGTAATTCTGTGAATAACTCGGGATAAGTCTGACCCAAAAAAAACAAAAGCCGCCAGGGCGAACCCTTGCGGCTTTTTGTAACACAACCACCCCTTGCGGGCTGGTCAATGTCAATTAGGCAGTTTCGCCCAGCACCGTCACGGTGATGTCGACGACCACGTCCGTGTGCAAAGCCACGGAAACGGTGCTGTCACCAGTGACCTTGATCGGGCCATTGGGCATACGAACGCTGGCCTTGGCAACCTTGTAGCCACCCTTGGTCAGTTCTTCGGCGATGTCGTAGTTGGTTACGGAACCAAACAAACGGCCATCCACGCCAGCCTTTTGGGTCAGCTTGATGGTCGTGCCACCCAGCTTGGCACCCAGAGCCTGGCATTCAGCCAGCTTGGCAGCAGCAATCTTTTCCAGTTCAGCACGCTTGGCTTCGAACTCTGCCTTGGCAGATTCGGTAGCGCGGCGCGCACGGCCGGAAGGGATCAGGAAGTTACGGGCATAGCCATCTTTAACCTTGACGATTTCGCCCAGGTTGCCGAGGTTCACGACCTTGTCGAGCAGAATAATTTGCATGGTCGGAGCTCCTTAGATCTTGTGCTGGTCGCTGTAAGGCAACATCGCCAGGAAGCGAGCGCGCTTGATAGCGGTATTCAGTTGGCGCTGGAAAATAGCGCGGGTACCGGTCAGGCGTGCGGGAATGATTTTGCCGTTTTCAGCAATGAAGTCACGCAGCGTGTCGATGTCTTTGTAGTCAATCTCTTCAACACCGGTCACGGTGAAGCGGCAAAAGCGCTTGCGCTTGAACAGCAGGGATTGCGTATTGCGCTTGGGGCGCTTGTCTTTATTGAAACGTTTTGGTCCGGGCATGATGGACTCCTAAAAATTAGTCTTGCAAAAAATCTTGAATATGGAAAACAACCGTTTTGCCTTGGCGTGCACCTCGACCAACATTAGCGATAAAACCACTGAACTTCCAGTTACTGCCGATGGCCTGCTTTGCAAGCCGCTCTGCCAGTACCCCGAAAGCCACCGCTTTCACCACCACCTTCACGGTTCTGGGACCGCCTGCTTCTGACACTTCAGACTCGTGTTCGAGACTGAGGTTCAGGGCGGGTAATCCTGCTGGCGTATACCGCATTGCTTCTGCCTCTGCGATAAATGCACATAAAACCAGTGAGTTGGCTTGCACTCCTTTGGGCAATGTCGGCGCTTAAACCGTATTAGGCCTGAAACTCGGCCTGTTGGGCCTTGCGTGCGTCTTCGCGCTCCACAGTCTTCATCATCGACGAAGGGCCTGTGTCGGCTTTTTTCTTCAGCACGGTCAAGTGGCGCAACACGGCGTCATTGAACTTGAACGCGTGTTCCAGTTCGGACATCACAGCCTGGTCGGCTTCGATGTTGACGCACAGGTAGTGGGCCTTAGCCAGCTTGTTGATCATGTACACCATCTGACGACGGCCCCAATCTTCAACACGGTGGATCTTGCCACCGCCAGCGGTGATCATGCCCTTGTAACGTTCCAGCATCGCAGGAACTTGTTCGCTCTGATCCGGATGGATCATGAGGATGATTTCATAATGACGCATTGATACTCCTTGAGGATTTCCCAGCATCTGGGCCCAGCACTTTCGTGCTGGTTAAATAAAGCTGCCCTCCGCGTCGAATGGAGGTGCAGCAAGGCGAAGCCCAAGATTATAGCCCAGGCAGGGGCCGCTTGGAAATTACGCCTCTGGAGACGGCTTTTCAGGCCAAAGCAGACTGCAGGAAACGGCAGCCACCAGCCCCGCGGCCACGCCAAAGACGCCCGCAGATACAGGCTGGATGCCAAACCACAGGCCATTGCCCGCCAGCCCGAACGCCTGGCGCACCGAGGACTGGTTCACGGCAAGGTAATACAAGGTAACACCAAGCCCCGTCAGCATCGCGCAGACCGCGCCCGTACGGGTCATCCCCTTCCAAAAGATACCCAGCACCATCGACGGCACAAAGGCCGATGCAGCCATGGAAAACGACGCGGACACCAAAAACAAGATGCCCGCAGGCCGCGAGGCTGCCGCGTAGGCAGCAATCAAGGCGACCACCAATAGCGCAAATTTGGACCACATGACACGGCGCATGGCCTGGGCCTTGTTGCCTTCCCCGCCGAAATACACGTCATGGGCCAGCGCATTGCCAATCGTCAGCAACAGTCCGTCGGCGGTCGACAAGGCGGCGGCCAAGCCCCCGGCTGCCACCAAAACCGAGATGACATACGGCAAGCCCCCAATCTCGGGGGTGGCCAGCATCACCAGATCCGGCCCCAAGTTCAGCTCCGCGAACTGCAGGATGTGGTCGCCATTGACATCTGACACCGTCAGCAGGCTGGGGTCGCGCGCCCATTGCACCATCCAGTTGGGCAACTCGGAAAACGGCAATCCCACCAAATGGGCCATCACTTCATACTTCACCAGCACCGCCAGAGCCGGTGCAGAGAGGTACAGCAGCGCGATAAAAAACAGCGACCAGGCCACCGAGCGGCGTGTTTCCGCCACATTGGCGGTGGTATAGAAGCGGGTCAATACGTGCGGCAGACCGGCAGTTCCCACCATCAGGCAAAACATCAATGCCAGAAAGTTCAGCCGCGAATTGGAATATTCCTCCTGCTCAGCCTCGGTACCCTTTGGGTCACCCGTAAACGGTGTCGCGTGCGGCGGCATCCCGCCAAGAGCATGGGCACGGTCCTGGTAGTCCTGCTTCTCGCGGCTCCAGCGCTCACGCGCAGACGCCGCATCCTTGGGCAAAGCCGCCAGTTCGCGGCGCGCATTCGCAACGTGCGCGTCATCGGCCCGGGCATCGACCAGCGTGCGCAAAGTCTTACGCAACTCCTCCCGTTGATCTTGCAATGCAGCGTCCACGTCGCGCAACTTGAAGTCCAGCGCTCGCGCACGACGTGCGTACTCGTCGGTCACTTGCTTTTCAGCCGGTGAATCCCGCAGGGTCTGCTCCAACACCGCAATCTTGTCCAGCTGCTGCCCATACGCCAAGGGGGCCAAAGGGTTACCGGTTTGCTTGTACGACAACCAGGACACCGGGATCAGGAAGGCAAGAATGATGACCACGTACTGGGTCACCTGCGTCCACGTCACCGCGCGCATGCCGCCCAAAAAAGAACACAGCAACACGCCGCCCAGCCCCAGCAGGATGCCAATTTCAAAATTCACGCCGGTCAGTCTCGAAGTAATCAGCCCCACGCCGTACAGCTGCGCCACGACATAGGTAAACGAGCACAGAACCGCTGCGAACGCTGCAAGGATGCGCGGCCAGCGGCCACCAAAACGCACGGCGAAATAGTCCGGCACGGTGTACAGGCCCAAGCGCCGCAGATACGGCGCGACCAGCATCGCCACGAGGCAGAACCCGCCCGTCCACCCCAGGATGTAGGCCAGCCCGCCGGGCTGCGCTGCATTGCCCGAGAAACCCTGCAAATACAGGCCGCCCGCCAGGCTGATGAACGATGCCGCGCTCATCCAGTCGGCAGCAGTGGCCATACCGTTGTACATCGCCGGTACACGTCGCCCGGCGACGTAATATTCTGGCGCTTCCGCAGTACGGCCAAACACGCCAATGACGGCGTACAACACCAGCGTCGCGGACAGAAAGATGCCCGCGACCCAGGCTTTGGACAAACCCCAGTGCTCGGCCAGCGCCAGCCCACCCAGCAATGCCAGCAGGCCCACGGCATACCAGCCAAACCGCCAGTGGATCTTGCGCTGGTAAGCAGCGAAGCCTGTGGGGAATACGTCGGCAGCCGCGCCATCACGCCGATTCGCCTGCCGTGCAAAGAACACCACGATGGCGATGAAGCACAGCACGCTGCCCTGCGCACAGAGCCAGAAGGTCAGCGGCCAGCCCGCGAAGCGCACATTCCAGTCGCGTGCGAAAAACACCACGCCGAATGAAACCAGAAACCAGCACGTCAGCAGCCCTGCATGCAGGCGCCACCAACCGCTGGCAGGTGCCGTAGACATCAGGTAGCGAGTTGCTGCCAGGTCGCGATCACGGAATCAGGGTTCAGAGAGATCGACGAAATGCCCTCCTGCTCCAGCCAGCGCGCAAAGTCCGGGTGGTCGCTTGGCCCCTGCCCGCAGATACCGATGTATTTGCCCTGCTTCTTGCAGGCGGCGATGGCCATGCTGATCAGCGCCTTGACCGCGGGGTCACGCTCATCAAAATCTGCGGCCAGCAACTCCAGCCCCGAATCCCGGTCCAGACCCAGCGTGAGTTGCGTCAGGTCGTTGGAGCCAATCGAGAAGCCATCAAAGTATTCGAGGAACTGTTCGGCCAGGATCGCATTGCTGGGGATCTCGCACATCATCACCAGCTTGAGATCATCCATACCGCGGCGCAGCCCGTGGCGCGCCAACAGCTCCGTCACTGCCTTGGCCTGCCCCAGCGTGCGCACAAACGGCACCATCACCTGCACATTGGTCAGGCCCATGTCGTTGCGCACACGCTTGAGCGCTTCGCACTCCATCGCAAAAGCTTCGCCAAATTCCGGGCTCACATAGCGCACCGCGCCACGGAAACCCAACATCGGGTTCTCTTCTTCCGGCTCGTAGCGGCTGCCGCCAATCAGCTTGCGGTATTCGTTGCTCTTGAAGTCCGACAGACGCACGATCACCGGCTTGGGCCAGAACGCGGCGGCAATGGTGGCAACGCCTTCGGCAACCCGGTCCACATAGAAAGCACGCGGTGATGCATGGCCACGCGCGACCGACTCCACCGCTTTCTTCAGGTCGCTGTCGATGTTGGGGTAGTCGAGGATCGCCTTGGGGTGCACGCCAATGTTGTTGTTGATGATGAACTCCAGCCGCGCCAGGCCCACGCCCTGATTCGGCAACTGGCAGAAGTCAAACGCGAGCTGGGGATTGCCCACATTCATCATGATCTTGACCGGAATATCGGGCATCGCACCGCGCTGTACTTCAGACACTTCTGTCTCCAGCAGGCCGTCGTAGATAAAGCCGGTGTCGCCCTCCGCGCAACTCACCGTTACCAGCATGCCGTCCTTCAATGCTTCCGTCGCATCACCGCAACCCACGACCGCAGGAATACCTAATTCACGCGCAATGATGGCGGCGTGGCAGGTACGCCCGCCACGGTTGGTCACAATGGCGGAAGCACGCTTCATCACCGGCTCCCAGTTCGGGTCGGTCATGTCGGTTACCAGCACATCGCCGGGCTGAACCTGGTCCATCTCGCTGATGTTTTGCACCACGCGCACTGGGCCGGTTCCGATTTTTTGCCCAATAGCGCGGCCTTCTACCAGCACTGCACCCTTGCCCTTGAGCTTGTAGCGCAGTTCGACCTTGTCGCCCGCCTGGCTCTTCACCGTCTCGGGCCGTGCTTGCAGGATGTAGAGCCCACCGTCCATGCCGTCCTTGCCCCACTCAATGTCCATGGGGCGGCCGTAATGATCTTCAATCACCAGCGCGTACTTGGCCAGTTGCTCGACATCGGCGTCGGTCAGCGAATAGCGGTTGCGCAGCTCGGTGGGTACGTCAGTGGTCTTGACCAGTTTGCCGCCCGCCGCCTTTTCCTCAGGCGTGGTGAATACCATCTGCAGCAACTTGGAGCCCAGATTGCGACGAATCAGCGCGCGCTTGCCGGCCTTGAGCATGGGCTTGTGCACATAGAACTCGTCGGGGTTCACAGCGCCCTGCACCACTGTCTCACCCAGACCGTAGCTGGAGGTGATGAACACCACCTGGTCAAAGCCGGATTCGGTATCAATCGTGAACATCACACCGGCAGCGCCCAGATCGGAGCGCACCATGCGTTGCACACCGGCGGACAGAGCTACCACGTCATGCGCAAAGCCCTTGTGCACGCGGTAGCTGATGGCACGGTCGTTGTACAGCGATGCGAACACCTCTTTCATCTTGTGCAGCACATCGTCGATACCCACGACGTTCAGGAAGGTTTCCTGTTGACCGGCAAACGAGGCATCGGGCAAGTCTTCGGCAGTCGCTGAGGAGCGCACCGCAAAGCTGGCTTGGGTATTGCCAGCGGACAGCGTGATAAAGGCCGCACGGATTGCGGCTTCCAGATCGGCCGGGAAAGGCTGGGCCTCCACCATCGCGCGGATCTCGGCGCCTACCGTCGCCAGCGCGCGTACATCCTCGGTATCCAGGCACTTGAGCTTGGCGCTGATCTTGTCGGCCAGACCGGCATGTGCCAGGAACTGGCGAAATGCATGGGCCGTCGTGGCAAAGCCGGTGGGCACTTTGACGCCCTGCGGCAGCTGGGAAATCATCTCCCCCAAGCTCGCATTTTTCCCGCCGACCGACTCAACGTCGGTCATGCGTAGTTTCTCGAAGGGAACGACCAGATCGGTCGGGTTAAACAGGTTGGACACAGCAATACTCCAGAAGTTAAAACCCTTTCGCCCTGCCCATGCCTCGGCTTGTCATTGCCTTATGGGGGACTGGCACATTCCCGCGGCCCCTTTTGTTGCTTTGCTTGTGGGGAGGACCCAGAAATGCGCTAAATTGAGTCCATTGTAGAGGTCCACCCCATGCCCCAGCGCTCCGTATTCTTTGTTTCCGATGGCACCGGCATCACCGCCGAAACGTTTGGCAATGCCATCCTGGCCCAGTTCGAGATGCGCGCCCGGCATATCCGCCTGCCGTTTACCGACACCGTGGACAAGGCGCACCAGGCCGTGCGGCAGATCAACCACGCAGCAGAAGTCGACGGCGCGCCCCCTATCGTGTTCAGCACGCTGGTGAACATGGAGGTGCTCAAGGTCATTCAGGAAGGCTGCAAAGGCATGCTGCTGGACATGTTTGGCACTTTTGTGCAGCCACTGGAGTTGGAGTTGGGCATCAAGTCCAACCACCGCATTGGCCGCTTCTCTGATGCCAGTAAGAGCAAGGAATACAACAGCCGCATCGAGGCGATCAACTTCTCACTGGAGCATGACGACGGCCAGAGCAGCCGCAACCTGGAGCAAAGCGATGTGATCCTGGTCGGCGTGAGCCGCAGCGGCAAGACGCCCACGTCGCTCTACCTGGCGATGCAATACGGCTTGAAGGTCTCCAACTGCCCGCTGATCCCGGAAGATTTCGAGCGCCGCCAGTGGCCGCCTGCATTGGTACCGCACAAGGCCAAGATCTTTGGTCTGACGATCCAGCCAGAACGCCTCGCCGAGATTCGCAACGAGCGTCGCCCCAACTCCAAATATGCGTCGCTGGATAACTGCCGCATGGAAGTGTCTGAGGCCGAAGCCATGATGCGGCGCAGTGGCATACGCTGGCTGTCGACCACCACCAAGTCGATCGAAGAGATCTCCACCACCATCCTGCAGGAAATCCATCCAGACCGGCTGGTGTACTGATTGCTATACTTTTGATAGCTTCTTACGCCTTTCCTGCGGGTTCTGGAGGCACTTTTTTATGTTGATTTTGACGACCACTACTGAAAGGATCCCCATGAAAGGCGACGCCCAAGTCATCGTGCATCTGCAAGCCCAGCTCAAGAACGAGCTCACGGCCATTAACCAGTATTTTCTGCACTACCGAATGCTCAAGCATTGGGGGTTTGAGAAGCTGGCGAAGAAGGAATACGAGGAATCGATAGGCGAGATGAAACATGCCGACC
>JAYWAV010000460.1:0-2953 GCA_043782015.1 Rhodoferax sp.
CTGGGACTGGCATGCGCCCTTCCTGGCGCTGGTGGTGTTTGGCACCGCTGGAGGCGCCATCATCGCCTGGCACATGCAGCCCGTGGCCGACCATCTCAACAAGCCGCAGGAGAAAAGCGCTTTCCAGCATTTGTTGCATACCCTCACCGAGCCACGCTACCTGACCGCGTTTGCCACCACCGCACTGCTGTCCACCGGCGGCTTCATGCTGATGCCGTTCAGCAGCGCCTTCGCGGTCAACAACCTGGGCATCCCACTGGAGCGTTTGCCGACGATTTACCTGATTACGGGCCTGTTCACGATCTTTGTCGGCCCGCTGGTCGGCAAGGCGGCCGATGCGATTGGCAAGCTGCCCGTTTTCATGGCCGGGAGTGCGCTGACGATTCTGATGGTGCTGATCTACACGCATCTGGAGATGGTGCCATTCTGGGTCGTCGTGGCGATTAACGTGGTGCTGTTCATCGGAATCTTCTCGCGCATGATCCCCTTCCAGGCCATGGTCAGCTCGGTGCCCGACGTCACCCAGCGCGGCGCGTTCAGCGCGATCAGTGCGTCAACCCAGCAACTCTCCGGCGGTTTTTCTTCGCTGGTCGCCGGCCATATCGTGGCGCTGGGCGCCGATGGCAAGCTGCACAACTTCACTACCGTTGGCTATGTGGTCACCGTCACCACGCTGATTTCTGTCGCGCTGGTCTGGAAGGTGCAAAAAGGCATTCAGGCGCACGCGGCAACCTTGGCCGCCACAGCGGCGGCCTGACCCAATCCGACATCGCATTCAACTGGATCTGGCGACCGCCCAATCCATCGCTGCCTTGCCGCCCGCAGCGGATAGGGTGCTCACGCATACGCCCCACGCTATGTCGAGCAGCGACAGGCCCATGGGCCAACCGCGCAGTGTCGCCAGGTTGGTCAAATCGTAGGTGGCATAGGCGAAGAAGCCGAACAGCGCCGCTACGGTGAGCGTCTTGCCCCACGCTGATCCGCCGGTTTGCGGTGCAACAGCGAAGACCACGAGGCCCAAAGCGTAAACCGCGTAGAACATGACGGCAACGGGCACATTGGGCGTATCCGCCATGAGATGCCCGATGCCCTGCTGGTACATCGTTTTTGCGATCAACCCCAGCCACAGCATGTCCAGCGCGACCATCACGACCGCGGTGCCAGCGTAAGCCGCAAGATACTTAGTCATCGACTCTCCTATTCGCGGCGGCCGATCAACGGCTTGTCAAACGGCCCATCAACAGTCCCGCCGCCAGCGCAATGGCGATGGATTGGAGCGGATTCGCCACAATGTATTTGCGGGTCTGGTCCAGGGCGGTGTGCTTTGCGGCTATCAGCGCATCGGCTTTCTCGCTGGCCCAAGCCTGTGCGGGCTCGGCGGCTGCCACGGCGCCGTCAATGGCTTGATGGCCCAAGTCTGCCGCTTGATCGACCATGTCGTGCGCACTGGTCACGGCGCCCACGACGAAGGCTTCTGCGGGGCCGGTGTGGTCGGCAATGCTGTTTTTGCTGCGTGTTGAGGTGTTCATAAGATGCTCCTGTAAAAGAAATGAAACTGTCGGCTAAACCCATTCAATACCCAGTCAAGCGCAGTGTCTGTGCCCTGCATTACATAAGGGCCGTATTGCGCCAGTCAACCTTTGCAGCGCAGGCCACGGCCTGCTGTAAGGCTAGCCTGCGCTGGCAGCCGCGATTTCAGTTGCCAGAAAATCCAGGGCTTGGCGCACCGCATCGTCGGGCATATGCAATAGCTGATCGCCGACATACCACTCAAACATGCATTGCTGCGGCAGTGCCGAATGGACAGCCCGGCCAAAAAGCCAGATCCTGTGTTCCTGGGCAATCTTGTTTCGGATGTCGGTTGCTGTCTGGCTGGTTACCGGCAAGTACAGGTGCAGCATATTGCTCTGCGGAGCGCTTGGGTTGGGCACAAATTGCGGATAGGAGCGCAGCAGACCATACAGCCACACCGTTCGCTGAAAGTAGGCCGGCATCTCGGCCATGCGTTTCTCAAACTGCATCGCCGCGGAAATGACATAGGGCGAGCGGCGAAAGACATTCCCGCCCTGCCGCTGCATCCACACTCTGGCTTGTGCAATAAAGTCGGCGCTCCCCAGCAACATGGCGCCGCCCAGGCCGCCGATACCCTTGTAGAACGACACATACACCGAGTCGAATCCCGCGGCGATCTCTTTGTGGGTGCGACCAAATCCGCTTGCGGCCTCCCACAAGCGGGCGCCGTCCATGTGCAAATGGATGTTTTCCTCGCGGCAGTGGACTTTGATGGCCGCCAACGCATCCCAGGTCGGCAGTTGTCCGCCAATCTCCCGCATCGGCAATTCATACTGGACCGCCGCAATGGGATCAGGAGCAGCACTCAAGTCACTCAAGGTCCAGGGACGAAACGGGTCACCGATCTGCAAGGCGTGGAAATGGTCCAACAATTCAAAATTGCTGCGCTCGTGCTTCAGGATGTGCGAGCTGGGATGCAGTGCGACCAACTGATTGCCGCGCGCCATGCAGGCAAGGCGCAAAGCGGTCGCTTGCGCCATGGTTCCGGTGATGCAAAAAGTGGCTGCCTCCATGCCCAGAAACTCCGCAATCTTTTCCTCAAACTGCTGGATCAAGACACCTTCGCCGTAGGTGTCGTGCGTAACCTGGTTGCTCTCACACCACTTTGCCATGGCGGCGAATTCGTCTGCCGGCTCTGGCTGCATATGCCCAGGCAGAAAGCTATGGCAACTGCGCCGAAGCGCATTGATCTCGGTAGTTGTCAAAGGCATTGCGTGTGACCTGAATGAAGTTAGCCCTGGCAGAGCCATTGAGCACCAGCTTAGCATCGTCTCTGTTTGGAAAAAAACGATTCCGTTTGGGGCAATTGCAGAAAAGCATCATCGCCGTACGAAGTCGGATGACTGCTATAGGGCAATCTATTGGTAGACTGTTTGGCAGC
>JAYWAV010000461.1:0-21813 GCA_043782015.1 Rhodoferax sp.
CCTGAGCACGCGCCCCCACGAAGTGTTTGCCGTGCTGTTTCTGGATGTCCAGAATAGGCTATTGGCGATGGAGGAAATGTTTCGGGGGACCCTGACCCAAACCAGCGTCTACCCCCGCGAAGTGGTGCTGCGCGCGCTGCACCACCAGGCCAGCGCGGTGGTGCTGTCGCACAACCACCCCAGTGGCACCGTGCAACCGTCGCGCGCCGATGAAGCGCTGACGCAAACGCTGAAGGCTGCGCTGGCATTGGTCGACGTGCGGGTGCTGGACCACATCATCGTGGCGCCAGGTGATGCGCTGTCGATGGCGGAGAAGGGGTTGGTATGACGTCTCCCAAACGCACTGCGGTCAAGATCAGTTCGCTGTCCGATCTCAAGGCCGTCAAAGCCGCGATCGAAGACCAGGCACGCAAAGCGGCAGAAGCCGCCGCGCGCAAGGTGCTGGAAGACAAACAGCGTGCCGCACAGCGCAACCTGTTTCAAGCCGCCGTCGGTCGCGTAAACGTTTTGCCAGACACGGGCCGCATATCGCTGAAAACCGCCCCACCCGCCCCGATACCGCGGCAACAGCAACTGGACGACGCAGCAGCCCTGAAGGAATCACTCAGCGACGAGGTCGATGTTGGCACCTTGCTGGACACCGATGAGCGCCTGAGTTTTCTGCGACCGGGTATTGGGCCTGATGTCGCGCAGAAGCTGCGCCGGGGCAAATGGACTATCCAGGGGCAGGTCGATTTACACGGTCTGCGCAGCGACGAGGCGCGCGAAGCGTTGTCTGCTTTTATCCGCGACGCCCATCGCGCAGGGTGGCGTTGCGTGCGCGTGGTGCACGGCAAGGGCCTGGGCTCGCCCGGCAAAACGCCAGTGCTCAAGGACAAGGTGCACCGCTGGCTGGTGCAAAAGAGCGAGGTAGCGGCCTTCGTGCAGGCCCAGCCCGCGCAAGGTGGCGCCGGCGCGCTGGTGGTGCTGTTGCAGCCGGTTGGCAAATCCTGATTGGCAATTTGCTGAATTTCATCGAACAATGGGTAACTGCACTGATTTTTGTTGGTAAGCTGCAAGCTCCTTTGGGTCGCATGTCCATGCACTGGCTTTCAATTCGAAATTTGTCGTTGCGCTATGTACTGCTCCTGGCCTTGCTGGTGGGGCTGATGGTGCCGTCGTGGCTGGCTTTCGTCTATGAAAAGCAGGAAGTCCAGCAGCGCCTGTCCAAAGAACTGGCCAGTGACCGCGACCGCTACGCCGACTTGCTGGCAGTGAGCCTGCGAGAACCCTTATGGCAGTTGGCGCAAGGGTTTGCAGAGCCTCTGGTCGACAAGATCATGGAGGATCCCAAGGTGTCGGCTATCGTGGTGCGGCGCCTGCCGGAAGGGCAAGTCTTCATGCGCCGGGGCGAGGTAAGCCGGACCGATACCGAACCTGCAGAGCGTGAAATCCGCATGCAGGGCAACACGCTGGGAACCGTCACGGTCTATGTCAATGAAGATGGCGTGATCGCTGCGACATCCGCCGCACAGCAGCGGTTCTTTTGGCGCACTTCTTTCATCAGCCTGGCCGCCATCCTGTTGATTTTTGCCACGCTGCATTGGCGGCTCACCCGTGCTATCGATACCCTGGTCAAGCAATCCGAGGCCCTGGCCGACGGGCATTTGAACGAAGCCGTGCTCTGGCAACGCAATGACGAGGTGGGCCGTGTGGGCCGAAGTCTGGAAGACACACGCAGCGCCTTGTCCAAGCTGGTCGGTGAGTTGCGCGACGTCAATACCAGCCTGCGCTCCGAGAATGCGCAGCGCAAAAAAGCAGAAGCCGAAATTGCATTGCATGCCGAAGCGCTGGAGTCGCGCGTGGCAGAACGCACCAGCGAACTGTCTGACGCCAACGCCACGCTGTCAGTCACGCTGGACAACCTGCGCCAGACGCAGAACGACCTGATTGAGAGTCGCAAGCTGGCGTCGCTGGGCCGCATGGTGGCAGGCGTGGCCCACGAACTCAATACGCCCATCGGCAACGCGCTGACCGTAGGCTCCGCGCTGGGCCAGCGCGTGCGCGATGTGCAGGATCTGGCGAATACGGGCCAGCTCAAAAAATCGACCCTCACCGAGTTTCTGGACGCGACGCTGGAAGGCAGCGAGGTACTGGAGCGTGCCTTGGCCCGCGCTGCTTCGCTGGTCACCCGGTTCAAGACATTGGCCGAAAGCGACGCGACCGAAAAGCTCAGCACCTTCGATCTGGTGGAGGTCGCCACATTGGCCTGCGCCAGCGTGCAAGGTGGATTGAAAGCCGGACACATCCGCCTGATCAACGAAGTGCCCAACGGCATTCCGATGACCAGCTACCCGGACCTGATGACCCAGGTACTGATCAATTTGATAAGCAATGCACAAATGCATGCCTTTGAGGGGCAGCAAGTGGGGGATATCCGGATACACGCCATCTCCAGAGCAGATTCGGTGGAGATCACCGTCAGCGACAACGGCGTCGGTATTGCCGCCGAGATGGAGAGCCGCATTTTTGATCCGATGTTTACGACGCGCCTGGGGCGCGGCGGCATGGGACTGGGCTTGAGCGTCGTGCACAACATCGTCACCCGCCAGATGGGTGGCAAAGTGCAGTTGCAACATGTGCTCCCGCAAGGCGCTTGCTTTGTATTGAGCTTGCCGCTTGTCGCACCCGCTCACAGCGGCGAAGCCCAGGCTTAGAGCCTGCCCCCACCTTGGACCGATCTGATCTCGCCGCAATTGCGCTGACCGTCGAGCTGGCCACGCTAACCACCATCACGTTGCTGGTGTTGGCTACACCGCTGGCCTGGTGGCTGGCGCGCACAGGGTCTCGCTGGCGCGCGCCCATAGGCGCTGTGGTCGCGCTCCCGCTGGTATTGCCGCCCTCGGTCTTGGGTTTTTATCTGCTGGTGTCGTTCGGCCCCCAGGGGCCGATTGGTCAGTTCACCCATGCAATGGGCTGGGGCACGCTAGCGTTCACATTTACTGGCCTGTGGCTGGGCTCCGTCGTCTACTCCCTGCCCTTTGCGGTGCAGCCTTTGCAACATGCGTTTGAAGCGATTGGCCCACGACCGATGGAAGTGGCCGCCACACTGCGTGCCTCTCCGCTCAATGCTTTCTTCACTGTCGCATTGCCTTTGGCACGACCCGGCTTTGTGACCGCCACCATCCTGACGTTCGCGCACACGGTGGGCGAGTTTGGCGTGGTGCTGATGATTGGCGGCAACATCCCCGGCCAGACGCGCGTGGTCTCGACGCAGATTTACGGGCATGTCGAGGCGCTGGAATACGCGCAGGCCCATGCGCTGTCGATGGGCATGCTGCTGTTTTCGTTTGTCGTGCTGTTGGGCCTGGGCTGGTTTAACCGGCGTAACACGCGCGTGATGCCATGACCGCACCCACCAACACCGTGCGTCTGGCGCTGCAGCGCAGCGCCTTTGCAGTGGACGTAGATTTGCAACTGCCTTCCACCGGCATCACCGTGCTATGGGGTCCGTCCGGCTCCGGCAAGACATCGATCCTGCGCTGTGTCGCCGGACTGGAGCGGGCCGAGCGCGCGCTGGTGCACATTGCGGGTGAGACTTGGCAAGACGATGCGCGCGGCCTGTTTGTACCGCCGTGGAAACGCGCGATGGGTTATGTGTTTCAAGAAGCCAGTTTGCTGGAGCACCTGAATGTGCAAGGCAATTTGCACTATGGTCAGCAGCGCGCCAGTGACCCGCAAGCTGCGGCGCAGGCGCTCAAAGATGCGATTGCCTTGCTGGACATTTCTGCGCTGTTGCCACGCCGCGTACACGAACTATCGGGCGGCGAACGCCAGCGCGTCGCCATTGCGCGCGCCCTGGCCACCGCGCCGCGCGTGTTGCTGCTGGACGAGCCTTTGGCCTCGCTGGACGCGGCGCGCCGCAAAGAGGTATTGCCCTGGCTGGAACGGTTGCGCGACGAATTGGAAATCCCGATGCTGTACGTAACCCACGCCGCCGACGAAGTGGCCAAGCTGGCCGATACGCTGGTCACTCTGTCGCAGGGGCGGGTCACCGCCTGCGGCCCGGTGGCCGAAGTGATGGGCGGCCAACACGGGCCTGCGATCACGGCTGACGATGTGGGTGCTCTGCTGCACGCCCACATGGGTGAAATCGATCAACGCTGGGGCCTTGCGCGTGCGGATTTTGTGGGCGGCGGCCTGTGGTTGCGCGACAGCGGACTGGCGCTGGGCCGCGCTGTGCGTCTGCGCGTGTTGGCGCGTGACGTCAGCATCGCGCTGCAACCTCCCGAGCAAAGCAGTATCCAGAATGTGCTGCCCTGCGTGGTGCAATCCGTGACGCCAGATACCCATCCTTCACAGGTGCTGGTTGCTTTGCAGTGCGGTCCTACCCGGCTACTCGCCCGCATCACTGCGCGTGCGGCGCATGCGCTGGAGTTGCAGCCCGGGCAATCGGTTTGGGCGCAGGTGAAGTCTGTCGCGCTGGTCGAGTAGGGTTAAGTTGGGCGAGCACTACCGTTCGGGCTGAGCCTGTCAAAGCCTCTGCAACTGCTGCGTTTCGACAAGCTCAACGCGAACGGGCTTGCATGGTCTACGCGCCTACGTTGCGCATCCAGTCGGCGGTTTGAAAAAACGACGTCTGCAAGCGCGCACGCAAGTCAGCATCCACGCCCACATCGCCCATAGACTGGTCCATGCAGGCCAGCCACTGGTCACGTTCCAGAATGCCGATCTTGAACGGCATGTGCCGCGCGCGCAGCATCGGGTGGCCGAAACGATCCGTGTAATGCTGCGGCCCGCCCATCCAGCCACACAGAAACCAGAACAGTTTGTCGCGCGCACCCTCGAGCGTGTTGCCATGCGCAGCCCGCAGCGCAGCGTAGCCTGGTTCCAGGTCCATCAGGTCATAAAAGCGCTCCACCAGCGCACGGATGGTGGGCTCACCACCGATCCAGTCGAAGGCTGAGCGAGCGTTAGGTTCCTGGATTTGCATAGTTTTTTAGAGATAGAAAGTGCCTCTAAGGCGCATAAAACGTGCGTAAGCAGCTATCAAAAGGTGAGCAATCAGGTGGTCGCGCGGCGCAAGGTTTCGACCACTGGGCGCTGCAAGATTTCCCGCAAGCCCCACCAACCGGCCGACAACGCGAGCACCGCACCGGCCAGCGCGCCAGCCAGCGGTACCCACCATTGCACGGTCCACGCGAACTCGAACACATAGCGCGCCAGCGCCCAGCCCACCGCCGCTGCAACGACCGATGCAAGGAAGCCCGCCAGCATGCCCACGCCCGCCAGCTCGGCGCGCTGCACCTGGCGCAGCAGTTTGCTTTGCGCACCGACGGCCCGCATCACCGCGAATTCCTTGGCCCGCTCTTCGCGGGTGGCGGTCACGGCGGCAAACAGCACAACCAGGCCCGCGGCGAGGGTGAAGCCAAACAAGAACTCGACCGCGCGGATCACCTGGTCCAGCACGCGCTGCACCTGGTTGATGGTGTTGGTCATGTCCACATCGGTCACGTTGGGGAACTGGCGCACCAGCGCGTTGTCAAAGCCCGTGCTTCCCCCGCCGGGCCGCCCCAAGGTGGAAGACGCCCCCTCGGGGGGCAGCGCGTTACGCGAAGCGGCGGAGCGTGGGGGCCACACCTGCGGCGCGCGGAAAGCACCCATGTAGGTCACCGGCACATCGGTCATTGAGCTGACCGGATACATCGCAAAAAAGTTGGCGCGCATCGAGCCCCAGTCGACCTTGCGCATAGAGCTGATGCGCGATTCGTTTTGCATGCCGCCGATGTCAAAGCGCAAGGTGTCGCCAATCTTCAGGCCCAGCGTGGTCGCAATGCCTTCTTCCAGGCTGATGGCGCCAGCCTCGTCAGCGGTCCACTGGCCTTGTACGACCAAGTTGCTCGAAGGCAGTGTGGCGCTGTGTGACAGGTTGAACTCGCGGTCCACCAGGCGCTTGGCACGGTCTTCGGCGTAATCATCCGGGCTGACCGCCTTGCCATTGATCGCCACCAGCCGCCCGCGGATCATCGGGAACCAGTCGAACTTTTCTACCCCTGCGTCTTTCAACGCCTTCTGAAACGCTACCGACTGCTCGGGCATGACGTTGATCACAAAACGGTTGGGGGCATCGGGCGGGGTGGCTTTGCGCCAGCTGCCAATCAGGTCGGTGCGCAGCAGCACCAACAGCACCAGCGCCAGCAAGCCCACCGACAGCGCGCTGACCTGCACCACGGTGTAGGCCGGGCGCGCAGAGATCTGGCGCGTGGCCAATACCAGCCAGCGCGGCGCCGTGGCTTCGTTGACCAGACGGCGCAATAGCTTGACGGCAATCCAGCTCATCGCCGCGAACACCACGACGGCAGCGGCAAAGCCACCTACGGCAATCAGGCCCAATGTCAGATCACTGCTGGCGGCCATCAACAGCGCGGCAAAGCCCGCGACACCGACCGCCAACACGCCCAGTGACGCGGGACGCAAATTGCCGACATCGCGACGGATCACGCGCAGCGGTGGTACCTGCGCGAGTTGCAACACCGGCGGCAGGCCAAAGGCCAGTAGCAACGTCAGCCCCATGCCCAGACCCAGCCCCACCGGCCACAGCGTGGCCGCGGGCAAAGCCGAATCCACCAGTCCGGCCAGCAGCAACACGAACAGGTAGTGCACGCAATACCCCACCAGCACACCCAGCGCGCTGGCAAACAGGCCTACCAGCGCAAACTCAAAGGTGTAGCTGGTCGCAATCGTGCGCTGCGACAGGCCCAGCACACGCAGCATCGCGCAGTCGTCGAGATGTGCTGCTGCAAACGCACGTGCCGACAAGGCCACGGCCACGGCGCTGAGCAACGCCGCCAGCAAAGCCACCAGGCTGAGGAATTTGCCCGCGCGGTCCAGCGTCTGGCTCATTTCAGGCCGACCGCCTTGCAGCGATTCCAGCCGCGCACCGCGCACCGAACCCTGCTTGATCTGGGCTTCGGCCCATTGGATAAACGACTGCACCGGCTTGTCGTCCCCCGCCACTGCCAGCCGGTAGTTCAAACGGCTGGCCGGTTGCACCAGGCCTGTCGCCGCCACATCCGATCGCAACATCATCACGCGCGGCGCAAAGTTCATGAAACCAGCGCCCCGGTCCGGCTCAACCACCAGCACTTTGCCGATGGTCAACTGGCTGCCGCCCAACAGCAACGCATCACCGACCTTCAAACCCAACGATTCCAGCAAGGCCGCGTCGACCCAGACCTGGCCGGCGGCGGGAATGTCGTGGGTCACGGTTTCTGCTGCATCCGGCGCAGTGGCGATGCGCAGTGCGCCGCGCAACGGGTAACCGGGCTCAACGGCTTTCAGCGCAACCAGCTTGGCAGCACCGCCATGTGCATCTGGCGCGCGCGCCATCGTCGGAAAGCCCACCGTGGTCGCCGCATCGAGTTTGAGTTCGCGCGCTTTGTCGGCGAAGGCCGCGGGCATCGGGTTATCGCTGGACACCACTGCATCACCACCGAGCAACTGGCGCGCGTCGCGCTGCAGCCCGCCTTGCAGCCGGTCGGCAAAGAAGCCGACTGCCGTCAACGCGGCCACCGCCAGCGTCACCGCCACGATCAAAAGACGCAATTCGCCAGAGCGCAGATCGCGCCACAGGGTGCGCCAGCCCAGGTGCCAGAAGGAAATATTCATGACGCTACCTTAGCGCATCCGGCGATTTCCCGGCGGACGCAAGGTCTCGACCCCTCTGCAAAGCGCACGGTTTATGATTCCTCCCACCCCCGGCCGAGCCGGCTTTTTTGACCAAGGTTCTCCATGACCCCCTTGAAAACAACCCACGCCGCACTGGTGCTTTGCGCCACTGCGATTTCGATGTTTGCAACTGCTGCCTGCGCGCAAATGAACAGCCCACCCATTGCAACCCCCAAGCCTTACGCCGTGCCTTCGCCCAACGGCAACCGCAACGACAACTACTACTGGCTGCGCGACGACGCGCGCAAGGCGCCTGACGTGTTGGCCTACCTGAACGCAGAAAACCAGTGGTACGACCAGCACGCCCAGCGCTACAAGGCGATGGAAGACGGCTTGTTTGAGGAGATCAAGGGCCGCATCAAGCAGGACGACGCCAGCGTGCCTGTGCGCAAGGGCGACTATCTGTACTACACCCGCTTCGAGCAGGGCCGCGAATACCCGCTGTACGCCCGCAAACGCAACACGTCAGACGCTGCCGAAGAAATCATGCTCGACGGCAACCAATTGGCGCTTGGCAAGGGCTACTACCAGGTGGGCGCCTATGAGGTCAGCTCCGGGCAGGACATCGTGGCCTATATGGAAGACGTCACCGGACGGCGCCAGTTCACGCTGCGCTTCAAGAACCTGACGACCGGCGAAACCTATGCGGACAGCATTCCGGGCTTGTCCGGCAGCCTCGCCTGGGCGAACGACAACAAGACCATCTTCTATGTGGAGAATGACCCCGCCACGCTGCGCAGCTACCGCGTGAAACGCCACATGCTGGGCAGCAGTGGCACCAGCGATGTGACTGTCTACGAAGAAAAAGACGACAGCTTTTACACCCAGGTGCGAAAGACCTCATCGCAAGCCTACATCCAGATCCACGTCGGGAGCACGATTTCTGATGAGACCTTGGTACTGAATGCCGCCACACCCACTGCCAGCTTCAAGAGCATGGCGCCCAAGCAGCCCGATTTCCATTACCAGGCAGACCACATTGCCGACCGCTGGATCATCCGCACCGACTGGCAGGCCCCCAACTACCGGCTGATGCAGGTCGCGCAAAGCCAGATCGGCAAACGCAGCCAGTGGAAGCCGCTGTTGGCCCACGACCCCAAGGTGTTCATCAACAACTTCGAGTTGTTCAACCAGTACCTGGTGATCGACGAGCGCAGCGAAGGCTTGCGCCGCCTGCGCGTGCAACCCTGGGCCCAGGGCAAGATGACCGGCAAGGCCCAGTACGTCCGGGCTGACGAACCCGCTTATGCCACCGAGCTGCAACCCAACTTTGTGCAAAACAGCGAAGTCGTGCGCTATGTCTACAGCTCGCTGACCACACCGCAAACCACCTACGACTTCAACATGCGCACCGGTGAACGCCTGCTGCGCAAGCGCCAGCCGGTGCTGGGCGGGTTTGACAGCGCCAACTACCAGACGGAGCGGCTCTGGGTCACCGTACGTGATGGCGTCAAGGTTCCAGTGTCGCTGGTCTACCGCAAGGGCTTCCAGAAAGACGGCACGGCGCCGCTGTTCCAGTACGCCTATGGCTCCTATGGCATCTCCAGCGACCCGGTATTCCGCTCATCCGCGGTGTCGCTGCTGGACCGTGGCTTTGTCTATGCGATTGCGCACATCCGCGGCGGCCAGGAGATGGGCCGCTCCTGGTACGAAGACGGGAAAAAACTGAAAAAGAAAAACACCTTCACTGACTTTGTCGATGTGACCGAAGCGCTGGTGCAGCAAAAATATGCGGCCAAAGACAAGGTGTTTGCGCAAGGCGGCAGCGCCGGTGGCTTGCTGATGGGCGCGGTCGCCAACATGCGGCCCGACCTGTACCGAGGCATGCTGGCTGCCGTGCCGTTTGTGGACGTCGTGACCACCATGCTGGACGAATCGATTCCGCTGACCACCAACGAGTTCGACGAATGGGGCAACCCCAAGCAGAAGGCGTTTTACGACTACATGCTGAGCTACTCGCCCTACGACAATGTCAAAGCCCAGACCTACCCGGCGCTGCTGGTGACCACCGGCCTGCACGACAGCCAGGTGCAGTATTACGAACCTGCCAAATGGGTCGCCAAGCTGCGCTCGCTGAATACGGGCAAAGCGCCGCTCCTGATGCGCACCAACATGGAAGCGGGGCACGGCGGCAGTGCAGGCCGCTTCAAGCGGCTACGCGAGACCGCACAGGACTTTGCGTTTGTGCTGGACCAGTTGGGTATCACGAAGTAAGTTTTTTGCACCCGATTTAAGAGGTAAATAGGCTGTAGAGCGCATGGAATGTGCGTGAGCAGCTACTGAATTTGTAGCGTTTGGGGTATCGGGTTGTGCGCCCGACAGCGCGCTTGGCCGGGTCTCGCCCCGGCGGGCGACTCACTTTCTCTTGCTTCGCCAAGAGAAAGTAAGCAAAGAGAAGGCGAGCCGGATGCGTCGGCCCTGCGGGCTTCGCTGTGTTGCTCGGCTGGGGCGGGGTGCACGCAAACTCGCTGCGCTCAAACATGCGTGCCCCTGCTCCGCCCCACCCTGCGCTACTCGCCGACACATAACGGCCTGGGCTCCAACAGCCAAGTCAGCAGCCAGTCCGCGCTGCGCGCGAACGGCTGCGCGCGGCGGGGCCGGAGGGCCGAGCGCAGCAATGGCCCGTGCTCCTCGCCCCTTCTGTATGCGCCGAGGAGCGCAGAAGCCGGTGGATCAAGGGGCGTGCATGTTTGAGCGCAGCGAGTTTGCACGCACCCCACCGGCTTCGAGCACCGCAGGTTGCCCCGGCAAAGCCGGGGTCGCAGACAGCAGGGTCGCCTTTCTTTTGGTGACTTTTCTTTGGCGAAGCAAAGAAAAGTTACTGCGCTGTCGGGCGCACAACCCGACACCCACGCCCATCCGGGGCAAGACCCGAAAAGAAAACCTCAGGTGTCCTTGCTAATCGTGATCGTAGGAAACTTGGACGAAAAATCCTTGTTTTTCGCCGCAATCGACACTGCGACCTTGCGCGCCACCGTGCGGTAAAGCTCAGCAATCTCGCTGTCGGGGTCGGCCACCACGGTGGGCGTGCCGCCATCGGCCTGAACCCGGATTTGCAGGTTCAGTGGCAGGGCGCCCAGGTAGTCCATGCCGTACTCGGCGGCCATCTTTTTGCCACCATCCGCGCCAAAGATGTGTTCCACATGGCCGCATTGGCTGCAGACATGCACTGCCATGTTTTCGACGATGCCCAGAATCGGCACGCCGACCTTCTCAAACATCTTGATCGCCTTGCGTGCGTCCAGGAGCGCGATGTCCTGTGGCGTGGTGACGATCACCGAACCCGTCATCGGCACGCGCTGCGACAGCGTGAGCTGGATATCGCCGGTACCGGGCGGCATGTCCACGATCAAATAGTCCAGATCGTCCCACGCGGTCTGGCGCAGCAACTGCTCCAACGCCTGCGTCGCCATCGGGCCGCGCCAGATCATGGCCTGATCGGGCTCCACCAGAAAGCCGATCGACATCACCTGCAGGCCGTGGGCCATCACCGGCTGCATGGTCTTGCCGTCCACAGTATCCGGCTTCTCGGAAGTGCCCATCATCATCGGAATGCTGGGGCCGTAAATATCGGCATCCAGCAGGCCGACGCGCGCGCCCTCTGCAGCGAGCGCCAGCGCCAGATTGGCGGCTGTAGTGCTCTTGCCCACCCCCCCCTTGCCGGAGGCAACCGCCACGATGTTCTTCACACCGGGCAACAGTTGCACACCGCGCTGCACCGCATGGGCCTGGATTTTGGATGTGACCTTGATGCTTACTTTGCCAACGCCGGGGACTTTGCGTGCTGCATCTTCCAGCAAACTGCTGAATTGCGTGGCCTGGCGCTGCGCCGGGTAGGCCAGCTCTACGTCAAAGGCCACATCGTCTCCCGACACGACTACGTTGCGCACGCATTTGTTGCCCACAAAATCCTTGCCCGTGTTCGGGTCGATCACGCCTTGCAAGGCGCCCAAAATTGCCTGTTCTGTCACTGCCATGGAAACTCCTGTTGCACCGAGTCTAGCGAAGGCTTGACGCCGCGGTCGTCAAGAGGGCTATGGATGCCGCGCAACACTTCGGGTTAATCCTGTTTGTTTGTGGTTTGAGCCGCGGCCCTGGCATCCCATAATGGCTGCATGTCGATCCCCATTGTTCCCGCCCACAACATCGGGTTGCTGTTGACCGGCGGCGGTGCCCGGGCGGCCTACCAGGTCGGTGTGCTCGAAGCCATTGCCGATATCCGGGTGGAATGCGGACAGTCAGGCTCGGGCAATCCTTTTCCCATCATCACCGGCACGTCCGCAGGCGCGATCAACGCCGCCGCCCTGGCCTGTGGCGCCGACAACTTTGACGGAACGATACGGATCATCGCTAAAACCTGGCGCGAATTTCACGCCAACCAGGTCTACAAATCCGACCACCTGAGCATGATGCGCACCGGCGCCACCTGGCTCACGCTGCTGTCACTGGGCTGGCTGATCGCCAAGCTGCGCCGCATCAAACCCAAATCGCTGCTGGACAACGCGCCACTGGGCGATCTCTTGACGCGGCTGGTGCCGCTGGAGCGCCTGCCCGACCTGATCCGCCAGGGCCACGTGCAAGCGCTGGCGGTGACCGCATCGAGCTACAGCACGGGCGACCACGTCACCTTTTTTGAAGGCGACAAGCGCATCATGCCGTGGCTGCGCACACAGCGCCTCGCCGTGCGCGACAGGATCACGCACGCCCACTTGCTGGCGTCGTCGGCAATTCCGTTTGTGTTTCCAGCCACTGAATTGCATATCAACGGCCACACCGAATACTTTGGCGATGGCTCCATGCGACAAAGCGCGCCGGTCTCGCCCGCTATTCATTTGGGAGCAGAGAAGATACTGGTGGTAGGCGCTGGACGCATGCACGAGCCCAAAGACGAAGCGCATCTGCACACCACCAATACCTATCCATCGATTGCCCAGATCGCCGGCCACGCGCTGTCCAACATCTTTCTGGACGCGCTGGCGGTCGACATCGAACGCGTGCGCCGCATCAACCAGACCATCAAGCTGGTGCCGGAAGATGCCCGCAAAGCCAGCGCACTCAAGCCCGTGGAGCTGTTGGTGATCGCGCCGAGTCAGCGGCTCGATGCCGTGGCCAGCAAACACGTCAAAGACCTGCCGCACGCCGTGCGCACCATGCTGGGTGGCGTGGGGGTGTCGTCCAAAAAGGCCGACGTCAAGGGCGCCGCGCTGGCGAGCTACCTGCTGTTTGAAACCTCCTACACCACCGAGCTGATGGCACTGGGCTATTCCGATGCGCAAAAGCAGCGCGCACAAATCTGCGAATTTTTTGGCTGGACCGACCCAGTGGCCAAGCCAGAGGAGAGCGTGCCGCACTACATCACGAACGACCGCCGCACCGATCCGCTGCGCGTCGCGCGTCGCTAAGCCTCACTAGGCATTCGCCTTTTCATCCGCTTTTCGGCAGACCTCGGGGTCCGGCGCCACTGGCGCGCCTTCGCCATTGGTAAAAGCCCCCAGAAAATCCAGAAACCGCCGCACTGCGGGCACCATACCCCGGCGTGACGGGTACACCGCATGGAACACACCATGCGGCGGTGCCCAGCCGGCCAGCACGGGCACCAGGCGTCCGTCCTCCATCTCCTCGCGGCACATGTAATCCGGCAGCATGCACATACCGGTGCCGCCCAGCACCGCAAACTTCAGCGTCAGTAAGTCATCAGCCACATAGCGCGGGTGGTGTACCAGCACATGGCTGGCTCCGTTAGGCCCGACCAAATGCAAGCTGGCTTTGCCATCCACGGCCGACATGCTGATCGAATCCAGATTCGCCAAGTCCTGCACCGACTCGGGCGCGCCTTGGCGCTTCAAATGCTCCGGGCTGGTCACCAAAAAGGTCTTGGTCATACCCAGGTTTTTGACCACCAGGCTGCCGCTGTCATCCAGCGTGGCGCGCACGCGCAGCGCAATGTCCACACCCTCTTCGACCAGATCGACTACGCGGTTGCTGACCCGCATGTCCACTTTGACCAGCGGGTAGCGCGCCAGAAACGGCGCGATGATGGGCCCGACTGTGGTTTGCGCCAGCGTGACCGGACAGGCCACACGAATCGTGCCGCGCGGCTCGGTCTGCACCTGCTCAATCGCCTGCGCCGCGGCCTCGGCCGCGTCGCGCATGGCAGTGCAGTGGCGCAGGTAAACCTCACCCACTTCGGTCAGTGACAGCTTGCGCGTGGTGCGCTGCAGCAGGCGCACGCCCAAGCGCGTTTCCAGCTCCGCCACGCGGCGGGACAGCTTGGATTTCGGGATACCCAAATGGCGCCCGGCAGCGGCAAAACCGCCCCGTTCCACCACCTCGGCGAAGTACAGCATGTCGTTGGTATCTTGCATGAAGGGCCTCTATTGTTCTACCAATAGGACAATCTAACGCAATATTGACGACTTATCAAACATTAGCTTCATCTGCAAAATTCACCCATCGGTTCAACATATCGTTAACCCTTACCTCTTTGGAAAGAAGCACCTCATGAAACTCTTGCACATCGACTCCAGCATCCTGGCCGCCAACTCGGTTTCCCGCCAACTGACCGGAAACATCGTCAACCAATGGACCGCCAGCCACCCTGGCACCACCGTGGACTATCTGGATCTGGCCACCAACACGCCCAGCCACCTGTCCGCCGAATCCCTGGGCTTCCGCCTGCCTGCTGGCACGGACCTGAGCGACGTTCAAAAGCGCGAAAACGCTGTGTCCGAAGCACTGGTCGCCCAGTTCCTGGCCGCCGACGTGATCGTCGTGGGTGCCCCGCTGTACAACTTCAGCATCCCCAGCCAACTGAAAGCCTGGATCGACCGCGTCGCCCAAGTGGGGCGCACATTCAAGTACACCGAAAAAGGCCCGGTCGGCCTGGCCGGTGGCAAGACGGTAATCGTGGCCTCCACCCGTGGCGGGGTCTACTCGACCAGCGAAGGTGGCCGTGCGATGGAACACCAGGAGAGCTACCTGCAAACCGTGTTCGGCTTCTTCGGGATCACCGATGTGCGTTTTGTCCGCGCTGAAGGTATTGCGATGGGTGAGGCCAAGAAGGCAGAGGCTCTGGCTTCTGCGGCTGTGGATACGCTGACTGCTACGCAAGTTGCGGCTAATCAGGCTGAGGTTACGCTAGCGGCTTGAGTCTGCTGTTGGCGAGAGACACATGTTTCTCTCGCCCGCAGGCGGCGCGGGGCGAACGTTTTGCTCCGTGTCCCCCGCGCCCATTGGGCGCTCCTCCTTGACCTGCGCAAAACGCCCGCCCCGCACCACCTGCTGGACGGGTGGACGCTCCAGCCTCACATCAGCCCTTCCCGTTCGGAAGGGTTTTTTACTTTATGGTGCACTGGTACCTCACTGGGATCAGGTGGGTTGGGTGCTCTTTTTTGGGAGGTCAAGGAGGAGCGGCCCTCCCGGCCGCGGGGGACACGTACGAAAAAGAGTACCCGACACGCCTGATTCGGAGGAGAAGTCGGAGTTTCAGACCGCCGACTAAAATCACCGGTCCTTCAGCGAAAGTCGATTCCCCATGTCCCGCCAGTTATTCGTCACCACCGCCCTCCCCTACGCCAACGCCGGATTCCACATTGGCCACATGATGGAATACATCCAGGCCGATACCTGGGTGCGATTCCAGCGGATGCAGGGCGTGAACGTGGACTTTGTGTGCGCGGACGACACCCATGGCGCACCCATCATGATTGCCGCCGAGAAAGCTGGCAAAACACCGCAACAGTTCGTAGCCGACATCGCCGCCGGGCGCAAGCAATACCTGGATGGCTTTCACATCAGCTTTGACAACTGGCACAGCACCGACGCGCCCGAGAACCATGAGCTGGCTCGCCAAATCTACCGCGACCTGCGCGACCGCGCTGATGGCTCTCTGATCGAAGTACGTACCATCGAACAGTTCTTCGACCCCGAGAAGAACATGTTCCTGCCGGACCGCTACATCAAGGGCGAATGCCCCAAGTGCCACGCCAAAGACCAGTACGGCGACAACTGTGAAGTCTGCGGCTCGGTCTATGCGCCGACCGACCTGATCAACCCGTTCTCCGTGCTGTCCGGCGCCAGGCCCGAGTTGAAGAGCTCCGAGCACTTCTTCTTCAAACTGTCCGACCCGCGTTGCGTGGAGTTTCTGGAAAAGTGGACGCAAGACGGCAAGCTGCAGCCCGAAGTGGCGAACAAGATCAAGGAATGGTTCACCGTTCGCACCAACCCCGATGGCACCACCAGCGAAGGCCTGGGCGACTGGGACATTTCGCGTGACGCGCCCTACTTCGGCATCGAGATTCCCGATGCGCCGGGCAAGTATTTCTATGTGTGGCTGGACGCACCCGTTGGCTACTTGGCATCACTGAAAAACCTGCTGACCAAACGCGGCATCGACTTTGACCAGTACATGGCCAACCCCGATCTGGAGCAGTACCACTTCATCGGCAAAGACATCGTCACCTTCCACACGCTGTTCTGGCCCGCGATGCTGAAGTTCAGCGGCCGCAAGACGCCCGACAACGTGTTTGTGCATGGCTTTTTGACTGTGAACAACGGCGAAAAGATGAGCAAGAGCCGTGGTACCGGCTTGAACCCGCTGAAGTATCTGAGCCTGGGCATGAACCCCGAGTGGCTGCGCTACTACCTCGCGGCCAAGCTGTCTGCGCGCAATGAAGATATTGACTTCAACGCCGATGACTTCATGGCGCGGGTGAATTCAGATCTGATTGGCAAGTATGTGAACATTGCGTCACGCGCGGCAGGGTTCTTGACCAAGCGATTTGACGGCAACGTCGCAACCCACTTCAGCGACGAAGCAAATGCTCTTCTGGTGAAGTTGCATAGCGCAAAAGACACCATTGCGGCCCTCTACGAACAACGTGACTTTGGTAAAGCAACGCGCGAAATCATGCTTCTGGCCGATGCCGTCAACTCCTACACGGACGTTGCCAAGCCTTGGGAACTGGCCAAGAAGGCCGAAGACAGTGGCAAGCTGCACGAATCCTGCTCAGTCCTGATCAATTGCTTTGCGATTCTCACAAGGTATCTCGCGCCAATTCTTCCAAACGTGGCCGGATTTGCCGAGCAGTTCTTGAACATTTCCATGAAGCAATGGAATGTAGTGGGATCCGTGGAAAGGATCAGTAGCTACCAGCACCTGATGCAACGCGTCACCCCCGAGCAGCTTGATGCATTGTTTGAGCCTCCAGCGCCCGTGGAATCTGTGCAAGCAGCTCCTGAATCGATAGCAACTATCCCCGGTGGCGAAGCAATCGCGCCGACCATCACCATCGACGACTTCGCCAAAATCGACCTGCGCATCGCCAAGATCGTCAACTGCGAAGCGGTGGAAGGTTCGACCAAGCTGCTGCGCCTGACGCTGGACGCTGGCGAAGGCCGCTACCGCAATGTATTCAGTGGCATCGCCAGCATGTACAAGCCTGAAGAGCTGGTCGGCCAGCTCACGGTACTGGTGGCCAACCTCGCGCCGCGCAAGATGAAGTTTGGCATCTCCGAGGGCATGGTCATGGCCGCAAGCCATGGCGACGAAAAGGCCAACCCCGGCATCTACATCCTGAACCCATGGGCCGGTGCACAGCCCGGCATGCGCATCCACTAAAGCGCAGCCCCGCTCGCACCCTATGCCCACATCTCCTACTTTGTCCGCATCGCCCCTGCAATTTGACGTGCTGATCGTCGGTAGCGGCCTGGCCGGCCTCTCCGCCGCGCTCTTGTTGCCCGCCACCACACGCATCGCCATCCTGACCAAGCGCGCTGTGCGCGAAGGCTCCAGCGGCTGGGCGCAGGGCGGCATTGCTGCGGTCTGGGACAAGGACGACAGCTTCGGCGCGCATGTGGACGACACGCTGGTTGCCGGCGCCGGTCTGTGCGATCTGGCTGCGACACAGTTCGTTGTGGAACAAGCGCCGCAGGCGATTGCGTGGCTGCAGAAACTGGGCGTGCCGTTTTCGCAGGAAGACGGCCATTTGCACCTGACCCGCGAAGGCGGCCACAGCGCGCGGCGCATCGTGCACGCCACCGACGCTACCGGCGCGGCCGTGCAGCAAACGCTGATCGAGAAAGTCAAGGAAGCGCCCAACGTCAGGCTGTTCGAACAGCACACGCTGGTCGACCTGATCACCACAGCGAAGCTGGGCCAACCGGGACCGAACCGCTGCGTCGGCTTGTACGCGCTGGACGATGACACCGACAACGTGCTGACCTTCCAGGCGCCGCACACCATCCTCGCCACCGGCGGCGCAGGCAAGGTCTACCTCTACACCACCAACCCCGACACGGCGACCGGCGACGGCATTGCCGCCGCCTGGCGCGCAGGCTGCCAGGTGCAGAACATGGAGTTCATCCAGTTCCACCCGACCTGCCTGTACCACCCGCACGCCAAGTCGTTTTTGATCACCGAAGCCGTGCGCGGCGAAGGCGGCCGCCTGCTGTTGCCCGACGGCACCCGCTTCATGCCCGGCCATGATCCACGCGCCGAACTCGCCCCACGCGACGTGGTGGCCCGCGCGATCGACTTTGAGATGAAGAAAGGCGGCTTTGACTGCGTCTACCTCGACATCTCGCACCAGCCGTTGTCGTTCATCCTCGAGCACTTCCCCAACATCTACGCACGCTGCCTGGAACTGGGCATCGACATGGCCAAGCAGCCGATCCCGGTGGTGCCCGCTGCGCACTACACCTGCGGCGGTGTGCGCACCGATCTGTCAGCCCGCACCGATGTAGAAGGCCTGTTCGCTGTCGGTGAAACCGCTTGTACCGGACTGCACGGCGCCAACCGTTTGGCATCAAACTCGCTGGTAGAGTGCATGGTGTTTGCGCGAGCAGCTACGGATTTGATAGCAAACTCCATCGCCACACAGACCAGCGGAACCGCGCCCATGCCACCCGCATGGGACGACAGCCGCGTGACCGACGCCGATGAATCCGTCGTTATTTCCCACAATTGGGACGAACTGCGCCGCTTCATGTGGGATTACGTGGGCATTGTCCGTACCAACAAACGTCTGGAGCGCGCAGAGCACCGCATCGCTTTGTTGCAAGACGAAATCCAGGAGTTTTACGCGCACTTCCATGTGACACGTGATCTGCTGGAGTTGCGCAACCTCGTACAGGTCGCCGAGCTGATTGTTCTCAGTGCACAAGCCCGCCACGAGAGCCGGGGGTTGCATTTCAGTCGGGACTATCCGGGGATGCTGGATGTGGCGGTTCCTACTACTCTGACACCCTAGTTAGGTTGATCTTTTGCTGAGCTCGCGCCCGGGCAGGGGTGCATGTTTTGCTCCGTGTCCCCCGCCTGCTTCGCAGGCTCCTCCTTGACCTGCGCAAAACACGCACCCCTACCCGAGCGCTACGAACGAAGGGGATTTGTATTCCTACAGGTTCACCAGCGAAGCTACTTCAGGATTGGACGGGGTAGGCGTTTTGCGCAGGTCAAGGAGGAGCGCCCAAAGGGCGCGGGGGACACGGAGCAAAACGTCTAGCCCGTCCGATCCCTCCAATATGCGACAAACGAAATTAAGCCGCACCGATATTCGGAATCAAACCACTCACCGGCTGCCCGTTCTTCAAAGCCGCAGTAAACGCCAACATCCGGTCAATCGGCAACCGCGCACGCAACCCCAAAGCAGGGTCCACGTGAATCTCGTTGATGCCGTGCTCCAGCACCATCGCTACACCGGCCAACCCGTTCATCGCCATCCACGGACAGTGCGCACAGCTCTTGCACGTCGCGCTGTTGCCCGCGGTCGGCGCTTCGATAAACGTTTTTCCG
This sequence comes from Rhodoferax sp., assembly GCA_043782015.1. GTDB lineage: Bacteria > Pseudomonadota > Gammaproteobacteria > Burkholderiales > Burkholderiaceae_C > Allorhodoferax. The sequence goes on from JAYWAV010000461.1 coordinate 19,499, forward strand.
GGATTCAGGGTGCGCAGCTTGTGCAACATCCCGTTGTCGGTGGCGACAATGAACTCGGTGGCATCGAAGGTTTGGGCGGCTCTGAGAATCGCACTGGTCGAACCCACCGCATCGGCCAATGCAATTACATCCTGCGGCGACTCCGGGTGCACCAACACCTTGGCCTTGGGGTGCTCCTTCATCAGGGCTTCCAGCTCAAACGCCTTGAACTCGTCGTGCACGATGCAGGCGCCTTCCCAGAACACCATGTCGGCACCAGTCTCGCGCTGAATATAGCCGCCCAAATGCTTGTCCGGTGCCCACAGAATCTTCTGGCCCTTGTCTTTCAGCGCCCGCACAATGTCCAGCGCGCAACTGCTGGTCACCAACCAGTCGGCGCGGGCCTTCACCTCAGCGCTGGTGTTGGCGTAAACCACCACGGTGCGATCCGGGTGGGCATCGCAAAACGCGTTGAACTCCTTGATGGGGCAGCCCAGGTCGAGTGAGCAAGTCGCGTCCAGATCGGGCATCAGCACCGTCTTGTGCGGTGACAAAATCTTGCTGGTTTCGCCCATGAATTTCACGCCGGACACCACCAGCGTTTGCGCTGGGTGGTCGCGGCCAAAGCGGGCCATTTCCAGCGAATCGCTGACCAGACCGCCGGTCTCCTCGGCCAGGTCCTGCAAGTCCGGGTGCACGTAGTAGTGCGACACCATCACTGCATTCTTTTCCTTCAGCAAGCGCTTGATCTTGTCCATAAGCAGCGTGCGCTCATCGGGAGAAGGCTCCACCGGTACCCGGGCCCAGGCGTGCTTGGTCGAGCACGCGGGCTGTTCGTATTCGACGTCGATGACGCTATTCATAAATGACTTTGATCAGTTGGGGACAGAGCTAAAGGTCTGTCCCGCAATGTCTTCGAAGCGCATCGAAAAGTCCGTCGCCTTGACGTCCTTTGTCAGCGCGCCAATCGAAATGCGGTCTACGCCGGTCCCCGCGATGTCGCGCACCGTGTCCAGGTTCACACCACCCGATACTTCCAGAATCGCACGGCCTGCGTTGATGTCCACCGCCTCGCGCAGCTGGTCCAGCGTCATGTTGTCCAGCAACACCATCTTCGCGCCCGCATCGAGCGCCTCGCGCAGTTGGGCCAGCGTTTCCACTTCAATCTCGATGAACTTTGCGGCTTGCGCTGCCTGCGTCGCGCGGGTCAGCGCGGCGGTCACACCGCCTGCCGCTGCAATGTGGTTTTCCTTGATCAGCACCGCATCATGCAGACCGATGCGATGGTTGGTGCCGCCACCGGTGCGCACGGCGTACTTCTGCGCCAGGCGCAAACCGGGCAGTGTCTTGCGTGTGTCGACAATCGCCGCGCGGTTGCCTGGCACACTGGCTACCGCGTCCACAAAAACCGCCGTCTTGCTGGCCACCGCGCTGAGCAACTGCAGGAAGTTCAGCGCAGTTCGCTCTGCCGTCAGCAATGCCTGCGCGTTACCTTCGATCTCCAGGATCACCTGATCGGCAGCGCAGTGCTGACCTTCACGCACATGCCAAGTGATGGACGCGCTCGGGTCCAGCGCCAAAACGGTGGCCGTCGCCCATGGTTCGCCACAGATCACTGCCGCCTCGCGCGCCAGCACCCGGGCACGCGCGCGGCGCTTGGGATCTACCAGCGCAGCGGTCAAATCACCAGCGCCTACATCTTCGGCCAGGGCACCGGCTACATCCGCCTCTGCCAGCGTGGCGATTGCGGAGGGAGAAAAGTCGAAATTCGTCATAGGGGAGAAGGATAACTTCTTCGCCTGTGGCCGATGGTGTCCGGGGCGCAAAACCCGACAGGTAAAATGGCCCCAACGAGGTAACCCCATGAATATCTTCCGCCGCGCCGACTACAAATCCGAAGTGACCCAGTTCATTGACACGCTCAAGGTGGGCAAACCCACGCTGGAAGCCGAGCAGCGCCAGGGGCGCGAACTGCTGTGGGACAAATCGGTGGACCGCGCAGCCTGGAAAGAGTACCGGGAAGCCGAAGTGGCGCAAAAGCCCTACGTCTACCAGACCGACGCAAAATAAGAGCCAAATTGGCCTCTAACGCCCGTAGAACGTGCGTGAGCAGCTAGTAAAACAATAGCAATCCAATGACCCAGACTGACGCCCCGGAAGGCGCCGCACCGGCTGACACCGAAGCGCTTGCCAGCATGCCGCAGGTGGTGGATCGGGTGGCGTTGGCGCGCCTGTACGGCGAACCGCTGTTTGCGATGCCGCAGGATTTGTACATCCCGCCGGACGCGCTGGAGGTGTTCCTGGAGGCCTTTGAGGGCCCGCTGGACTTGTTGCTC
>JAYWAV010000462.1:0-8152 GCA_043782015.1 Rhodoferax sp.
CTTCGATGGAGAGTTCTCCGGAGGGCGCGTAGAACCTCACCTTTAGACCTTGATCGCTGGGCCCTTCAAGCTCCAGTCTCGCAGGCATACCGATCCAACTGCCATTTTGGGAGTTCACGCCAAGGAAGTCGTGGACCAACTGGAACTCGCCTTTGTGACGTGCATCTCTCAGCGGCGCTGCGGCATTGACTGGGAGGACATACGCGCCGGTTAGAACCGGACAAGTTTGTCCATGCGTTTGGCGCATTGAGGCCGAGGAGAGTCTGGGCCAGTCAGACGGATAGCTGGGAGAAAAGTTTCTTACACAGCCCGCCAAAACCGCTAAGGTGGAAAGCCATAGAAGAGGTTTCATTTCTTCGAATAGGTGATCTTCTTGGTTCCGCCATCGCAACTGCCCACCACCTTGGCATCGCCGACCTTGTCATTGGGCACGATTTCCAGCTTGGGGCTTTTGACGCCCTTGGCCTCCATCTTGGCGGTAATTTCCGTCTTGAGCTCTTCGCATGATTTTCCGGCATGGGCCAGACCGAGGCTCAGCAGCAATGTGACAGCAAGGGCAAACTTTTTCATTTTTCTCTCCGGGTTGGAACGATGAGCACAAAGTCTACTTGGAATCTCGTGCCGAGGTAGTCGTCAAGGCGCCACATGGATATGGCGCTTGATGTGCTTGAGGTGGGCCACGATGGTGAAGGTCATGATGACCAGCAGCGACCATGAGCTCCATTTGCCCACGTGGACCGCAGACCACGCACCCATCTGGTTGGGATAGCGCCAGACGCCCATGAGCGTACTGATGTTTTCCGCCAGCCAGACAAAGAAGCCGATCAAAACAAAGGACAGTAACAACGGCATACGCCGCTCCGTGTCGAGCGGGGTGAAGACCACCGTGGACCGCGCATAGAGACCCAGCGCGCAGGCGGCGATGTACCCGCGGTAGTCGCCGATGGTGTGGTGCGTGAAGAAGTTGACGTAGATCGCCAGCGCCACTACCGTGGCCATCCAGTGCGGCGGATGGTGCTCGACCCGCAGGTCAAACAGGCGCCAGGCCTGGATCACATAGCTGCCCACTGAGGCGTACATGAAGCCGGAGAACAGCGGTACACCAAACAGCTTGGTGTATGCAAAATCGGGATACGCCCACGACTGGATCGCGCTGGATGTTTTGAACACTTCGAGAACGAAGCCAACGACGTGGAACAGGCAGATCGCTTTGAATTCGTCCCGGGTTTCCAGCCCGCTCCACAGCATCGCTGCCTGAATCAGGATGGCGATCAGCAGCAACAGGTCGTAGCGCGGCAACGGGCCAATGCCATGGCGTGGCAGTAGGAAAATGGCGGCGAAGAACAGACCGGCGAACAAACAGGCGCGGGCCTCTTTCAGGCCAAACCACAGAAATTCCCAGGCGAAGCTTTTGATCGCGTGCATCGCGGAACCGGATGCACCCAGCGTGCGTTACTGCGCGCTTGCCAGCCCAGCCAGCCCCGCAATGGCCAGCGCGTAGCCATTGACGCCAAACCCGGCCATCACTGCCTTCGCGGCAGGCGAGATGAACGAGTGGTGGCGGAATTCTTCGCGGGCGTGGACGTTGCTGATGTGCAGCTCGATAAGCAGGATACCCGTGCCCTTGATGGCGTCGAGCAGCGCGATGCTGGTGTGCGTATAGGCGCCGGCATTGAGGATTACGCCGGCCAGTTTGCCCTTGGCGTGCAGCTTGCCAGCTTCATGGATCCAGTCAACCAGCATGCCTTCGTGGTTGGTCTGGCGGAAGTCCAACGCAAAGCCATTGGCCGCGCAGGCGCGCTCACACAGCGCCTCAACATCGGCCAGCGTTTGCGAGCCATAGACCTGCGGCTCGCGCGTGCCGAGCAGATTGAGATTCGGGCCGTTGAGGATCAGTGCGGTTTTCATGGATACATTCCAGGGTCTATTCAGTTGGGGACAGAGCTAAAGACCTGTCCCGCAAATGCTAGCGATTTGATAGCTGCTTACGCACATTCTACGGGGCTTCTAGGGTCTTTTGGCAGCAATTGGAGCAAGAATTGGCTGGACATCCCCACATTGCGCGCGGTTGCGCAATACATGCTCCATCACCACCAGCGCCAGCATGGCCTCGGCAATCGGCGTGGCGCGGATGCCCACGCAGGGGTCGTGGCGGCCCTTGGTTACTACCTGCGTGGGGTTGCCCTGCACATCAATCGAGTCACGCGGCGTAATGATGGAGCTGGTTGGCTTGATCGCGATACTGACTTCGAGGTCTTGGCCCGTGCTGATGCCACCCAACACGCCACCGGCGTTGTTGGTCGCAAAGCCTTGCGGGGTCAAACTGTCGCCATGCGTGGTGCCACGCTGGGACACGCTGGCAAAACCAGCGCCGATCTCTACGCCCTTGACGGCGTTGATGCCCATCATCGCGTAGGCAATGTCGGAGTCCATCTTGTCAAACAGCGGTTCACCCAGGCCAACCGGCACATTGGACGCGCTGACGCGGATGCGCGCACCGCAGGAGTCACCGGCTTTGCGCAAGGCGTCCATGTAGTCTTCCAGCGCCTGCACATCAGCAATCGGCGCGAAGAACGGGTTGTTGGGCACATGCTCCCAGCTCTCAAACGCAATCGGCAGATCGCCCACTTGCGTCATGCAGCCGCGAAATTCGGTACCGTATTTTTCCTTGAGCCACTTCTTGGCGACGGCACCTGCAGCCACCATGGGCGCCGTAAGGCGCGCGCTGGAACGGCCACCGCCGCGCGGGTCGCGGATGCCGTATTTCTGCAGGTAGGTGTAGTCGGCGTGACCGGGACGAAAGGTCTCCAGGATGTTGCCGTAGTCCTTGCTGCGCTGGTCGGTGTTCTGGATCAACAGCGCAATCGGCGTGCCAGTGGTCTTGCCCTGGTAGACGCCGCTCAGGATTTGCACGGCGTCAGGTTCGTTGCGCTGGGTCACATGGCGGCTGGTGCCGGGGCGCCGGCGGTCCAGGTCGATTTGGATATCCGCCTCACTGAGTTCCATGCCGGGTGGGCATCCGTCAATTACGCAGCCAATGGCCGGGCCGTGGGATTCACCAAAGTTGGTGACTGCGAAGAGGTGTCCGAAGGTATTGCCGCTCATGGAGGGGCATTATCCCTGAGCCTTTGGCCCTTCTACCTTTTCTACTCCTGCCCGTGAACTACGCCAGCCACTCCCTGATCTGCGCCATGGCCTGCACTTTGACGCGTCGGGCCCAGGCTTTTGCGGCCACGTAAGCGGGCTGTGCAGCCAGCCAGGCGCGGGCGCGCTGCAGCAGACCGGTGATCCGCAGGTACAGCCAGTCAAACCACGCCAGCTTGCGCGCGTTCACGCGCACCAGGTCAAACAGGTAGGCGGCCAGCGCGGTGCCACTGATCTTGGCCAGCACAAAGATAAACAAGCCCAACAAGGGATAGCCATGTGCAACCGCCCAGAGCCCGGCCACCTTGAAAGGCAGCAGCAAAGCGCCTGGCAGCAGCAGCACCAACAAGCTGACCCATGGCGGACTCTGGCGCAGGTGCGCCTCCAGGCGGTGCACCCATGGGTGGTCAGCCAGGCGGCGCATGAAGGCGGTGAGGTGGTCCCACAGCCATTCTTCAAAAACCAGAATGAGGGCCAGGGCGGCCACCAAGGGCTTGACGAGCCAGCGAAGTAGTTTGGTCACGCCACGAGTCTAAGGGAAGTGGAACGCGCAGATTTGCCAGCGGGTGCGGGACATGATTCACGCCAGTGCAACGTAACCTCGGCCTAATTCAGCGCTTTATTTGCTAACTGATCACAGCGGGCAGCATCCATAGGCTGGCCAGCGGTCCGGAAGCGCTCCGCAGCTGCAGAAAACTTGGAACGAACCACCATGCCGTCTTCTCCGCGGGCCGAACCGATATGCCCGCGCACTTCATCGTAAGCCGCGTGCCACGCCGGCAGACGCATCACCACGTCGGCCAGATAGGACGTCTGGGACGCATACTCCTCCGCCATATCCAGCCGCCCCGCCCGCGCGGCAGCAATCGCCGCTGGTACGGTAAAGGTAATGCGGCAGCCGGGGCAAGTTTCGAGTGGACCCTGCACGGCTGCACGCGCTTCTTCAAGTGCGCGCAACGCCGTGGCCGGACTGTCGGCAAGCTGAAGATAGGTGCCGTAGATGCGATCCAGCAAATGGAAACCCACATCCGACTGGCGCGCCACATCGAGCGCCTCGTCCAGCAGCGCGCGCGCATCGTCGTGTCTGCCTTGCTGCGTTGCCACTTCAGAGAGTCGCTGCAGCGAGAACGCCTCGCCCGTAGCGCCGCCGATGGCCCGGTGCAACTTGGCGCCCAGCACGAGGTGTTCCTGGGCTGCTGCAAGATCACCCGAGAGCAGTTCGGCCTCACCGCGAATCGTGATGCCAAACGCATACCCCCGGGCGGCACCAATGCGCTTGGCTTCGTCGGCCAGCGACTGGGCAAATGCAATCACCTCCGCATACGGTCGCGCGCCATAGAGAAAACGTTGTGCAATGCAGAGTTGCCCATCGAAAACGCGCATGGCCAGATGCGGCACGTGGGCGGTTTCCTGCAGGTCTGCCCAGATGCTGCGGTGCAACTCGCCGCGCGCGTGGGCCGCGGCCGCCTGCGCCCACGAGGCCACAACGATGGTGGCCATATCGCCCGAATCCAACGCAAGGCGCCGCGCCTCGGCCGATTTTTGGGTGCCCATGGCGGGGTCAACCGCGCCGAGCGCCGCCGCACCACTGTAAGTGAGCGCCTCGCAGAGCCTACCCTCTACGCTCGTCGGCTGCAATCCTTCGAGCGCCAGCAGCGCGCCCTTGGGATCGCCCTGTTTGATCTGCGCTAGCGCTCCCTTGGCCCGCAGGTTCTGGGCACCTGGCTCGCCCGCCGCATCCGCCGCAAGTCGGTATGCGGCGACCGCGGCCGGATTTCCCATTGCGTCGAGGGCTTCTGCACGCAGACGCAGGGCATCGGCATGTGCCGGCTGGAAGCGCAACAAGGGTTCCAGATGGCGCAAGGCATCGCTGAAAGCTGCCAGCCGGACCGCATCGCCCGCCGCGGTGAGAAGCCAGGGAACCGACTCGCGCAGGCTTCCGCCATCGATCCAGTGCCGGGCGATCAGCGCGGGAGCGGCATCCAGATCGGCGAGGCGTTGTGCGGCCTGCCGGTGTATCTTCAGGCGGCGATGGGGCGCAATCTGGTCGACCAGGGCTTGTCGAACCAATCCATGTCTAAACCGGTATTGGGTGCCGACCAGTACCAGCACACCCGCAGCCAGTGCGGAGTCCAGCACCGCATAGGCACTCGCCTCGGCGTCCGGGAGCACGGCGGCAGCCGTCTGCGCATCAAAGGCATCCCCCGCCAACGCCATCCACTTGAGCGCATCCAGCGTGGCTTCCGGCACGTCACACAGCCGCGCAGTGATGGCCCCGGCTGCGGTGCGGTGTACGCGTTGGTCCACCCCGGCGCCCACACCACGCGCCAGTTCAATGGCCGCAAACGGCGTGCCCTGCGCGTCCGTCACGATCCGTGCAATGGTTTCCTCGTTGAGCTTCGCCGTGGCCGACTGGACAATGAGTCGGCGCATTTCGTCCGGGGCCAAAGGGTCCAGCTCCACCGTTCGAAGGACGTTGCTGCTCGACAGGCGCAGCAAGCCCCGGCCCAACTCAGATTCCGGAACCGCAGAGCGCATGCCAAGCATCACGCACACCGGCGGTCCGGCGCTTGCGAGGTGCATGAGTACGTCAGCATCTGCATCATCCATCAGATGTGCATCATCCACCTGCACGAGAGTGTTGCCACTGTTTGCAGCCGCCAACAGCAGTCTGCGAAACGCGCCGATGACCTGATGGCGGCTCAGTGGCCCAGGCAAAGTGGTTGCGGGGCCGGCCAACGGAGTCAGCAATGCCAATACGGAGCGCGCCGGCATGCCGATACGGTCCATCGCACCCGGGTCGGTCAGAAGGATGCGCTCAACCACCGTTGAAATCACGGAATACGCTCGGCCATGTTGAGGGGTATCCGCACGCACGACGTGCCAGCCCCGCCCCAGCACCTGAACTTCGACTTCGCGGGCAAGCGCGGTCTTGCCGAACCCGGCTGGACCGCCAAGCACAATCACGCCAGGTCGATCTGCTGGGGCTGCCCCCAACCACGCCATGACTTGTGCCAGCAACATCCCGCGCCCCACAAAGGCTGCCCTCGCAGGTTGCAAGCTGGCAACACAGCGCTGGTATGCCGTTTCAGTCTCCGAGTCAGGAATGACGCCCAAATCCCGCTGAAGCGCCTCGCGAAGATGCGCATACCAGCGTATCGCCGCGGCCCGGTTGCCTGCTGCAAGCTCCACCGCCATCAATGCCCGGTGTGCGGGTTCGTCACATGGCTCCTCCTTTGCCAACCGTTCCCACTGGCCACTGGCGCGCAGCAATTCGGTGAAACAGGCGTGCAGTCGTTCGCGCGCCGGCTCGGCCCAGGCTTCATAGCGCGAACCAGGCAGTAAATCGCCCGAGTACAGATCCGCGACGTCGCTGCAGACCTTCGGGTCGCGCAAAGCAAGTGCGGCCCGTGCCTTCAACGCAAAGTCTTCTGAGTCTACGGTCACCGGTCCGTCGGGCCACAGCCGCAATCCGCCGCCCAGCATCAACACGCTGTCGTGCCGGCCCAAAGCCTGCCGCGCATGATGGACGGCTTTGCGCAGATTGGCGGCACCCGCTTCCGGCGCAAGATCGGGCCAGAGTGCGTCGATCGCCTGTTCGCGCGTCAGCCGGTGCTGTGGCGTAAGACTCAGCAGTTGCACAAGCTGGCGGGCACGCAGACTGGGCCAGCGCTGCTCGGGGATTTCTGCGTGATCGACAAATATGGCAAAGCCACCCAGCATGCGTACTTCGAAGTGCATGGATAGATTCGGGCTGGAGGGAGTACGTTCAGGTTCCATAGACTGGCAGTGTGCTACCGCCTCGGTGTTCGCGCAACCGCGCGTGGAGCCAGGAACGATTCAGGAACACCGCTCGAAGATGATTTCCCCAGCAGGCAGATTTTCTGCCTGCAGTTTCAACCAGGATCATCTCATGACTTCATGCAACACTTTCGTTGTCGGCCGCTCGCTAGCGACGGCGATTCTCACCCTGCTTACGCTGTCCGGACCGGCAGCACTGGCACAAGCACCTGCAGCCGAACAGGCGACCACGCAGACTGCCGATGACCCGCAGCTCAAATGGGGACCTTGCCCTCCCTTTCTACCCCAAGGGTGTGGAATTGCGGTGCTGCACGGCGATCCCGCCAAACACAACCTGGACATCTTTTTGAAAGTGCCTGGCAAATCGACGATTCCATTGCATTGGCACACGTCGGCCGAGCGCATGGTACTGGTGGCCGGTGAACTGCACGTGACCTATGACGGACAGAAGACCGACATCCTCAAGTCGGGAACCTATGCCTATGGTCCGGCCAAACTTTGGCACAAGGGATATTGCGCGAGCGCCACACCGTGCATCCTTTTCATTGCCTTTGAATCACCGCTGGACGCCGTTCCGGTCGACGCTGCCAAGAAATCTTAACCAAGGAATATCATGACTGATTCACTCTACCAGCGGCTCGGTGGCGCAGAGCGCATTGCAGCAGTTGTCGACGACGCACTTGATCGCCATGCGGTAAATCCACTCCTGGCTCCACGCTTTCGCGGCAAGGACTTGCCCCGCCTGAAGGTGTTGGGCACGCAGTTTTTTTGCGCCGGCTCTGGCGGGCCACAACAGTACGAAGGCCGTGACATGCGCACTGCGCATTCCGGGATGAATGCCAACGAACAGGAATTGATCGCTGCGATCGACGACTTTGTCGCGGCACTACAAGCACAAGGAGTTGGCCAGACCGAGGTCAACGAGGTGGTTGCCATTCTCTATTCGTTCAAGGGCGATGTCCTGCGTACCTGACCGGATTTAAGGCTGCCCAGGGTACTACGGCGTGTTCAGCGGGAAGAAGTGGAACGCGCAGATTTACCCGCGGGTGCGGGAGATGATTCACGCCGGTACGGGCTGAGTCAACCTATTGCCGCGCGCAAGTTGGCACGCGCGCGCATCTCCAGCTTGTCATGAAAATACGCCGTTCCGTAAAGGCGTGACCGATCCAGAAACGATTTCAATATGTCGCGCCGCTTTTCCTTGAAG
>JAYWAV010000463.1:0-8140 GCA_043782015.1 Rhodoferax sp.
CGAGCGCCCCAAGAAGCTCAACAAGCTGGAGCGCGAACAGTACAACGTGCTTCTGGAGGAACAGGCCTTTCCGTTTGAGGAGAAGGCCACCGAAATCCATGAAGCCAACGCCCGCCGCGCTGCCAGTGGCATTTACGACAGCTGGGTGCAGAACAGTTTTGACGCGCTGCGTGTGCTGCGCCCTGTGCGCTATGGCAAGACAGAACGCAGCGATGCCGCCGCAAGCGAAGCAGCTGTTCTAAATCAGCAGGGCATTGAATTGCGCAAGGCTGGCCAGTTTGCCAAAGCTCGGGAAGCCTATGAACAGGCCATCGCCAAAGACGTGGCCTACGCGCCTGCCGCACTGAATCTGGGCATTCTGTTTGACCTGTACCTGGGCGACAACGCCCGCGCACTGGCGCTGTACGACCGCTACCTGACGCTGACGCCGCAGGGCGATACCACGGTCACCAAGTGGGTGGCGGAGCTGAAGAACCGCAAACCCGCGTTAGCCGCTGTCGCATCCAAGGAGAAGGCATGACTTCGACTAATAAGCACTGGGCCGCTTTGGGCTTGCTGTGTTTGGCCCATGGAGTGGGCGCGCAAGACCGCGCAGACATGGACCGCACGCAAATTATCGGCAACCGGGAGTTGCCCAAGGTGCTCTACATCGTGCCCTGGAAGAAACCAATGCCCGGAGATCTGGTGGGTAGGCCACCGGTGAGCGTGCTCGATGAGGCGATGGCGCCACTGGACCGCGATGTGTTTCGCCGCCAGGTGACTTACGACACGCAGACCCGCGAAAAGAACCCTACACCACAGAGCAGGCCAAACACAGTACCTGCCGCCGCCCAGGTTGCACCCGCCGTGCCGCCACAGAAACCCGCGCAATAACCATTTCACTGCCATTTTCCAACGGATATCAACGGAGCAAAGCCATGAACGCCCTCAATACCGCCATCAAGTTTTTTCAGGACTGCGGCCTTTTCATTTACCCCAGCGTGCTGATCATGTCGCTCGGTCTGGCCATTGCGATCGAGCGCTTTATCTTTCTGCGCAAAACGCGCAACCAGAACCGCGAGGTCTGGGCCCAGGTGCAACCCATGCTGCAGAAAGGCCAGTTCAAGGAAGTACGTGGCATCACATCGCACTCGGATGCGGCGGTCGGCAAGATCGTGAACTACGGTCTGACGCGCATGCAAAGCCCAGGGCGACGCGAGGACTATGACGCAGCGATGGAGGAAGGCATGATGGAAATCGTGCCGCGGCTGGAGAAGCGCACGCACTACATTGCCACTTTCGCCAACGTGATCACGCTGGTGGGCCTGCTGGGCACGATCATCGGGCTGATCAAGGGCTTTACCGCGGTCGCACAGGTCAACCCGGCCGAAAAAGCCGAGCTGCTGTCCGCCAGTATTTCCATCGCGATGAACAACACGGCCTTTGCGCTGATGGTGGCGATTCCGTTCCTGCTGGTGCATGCTTTTTTGCAGGCGCAGACGATGGAGATCGTCGATGGACTGGAAGCCGCCAAGATGAGCTTTTTGAACCTGGTGCAGCGCATACGCGCTGAGCAGACCGCCCACGCGCCAGAACACAGCCGCTGAGCCAGGAAAGCAATGCCATGAAAGTCCGACGCCTACGCAAAGATGTGGCGCATCTGGAGATCACCGCTTTCATCAACCTGATCGTGGTGCTGGTGCCTTTTTTGCTGTCCACTGCGGTCTTCACCCGTCTCGCCATCATTGATCTGACATTACCCGCACAAAGCGCGAGCGCACTGGAACAGGTGAAGGCCGACAACCTGCAACTCGAAGTGGTGGTGCGCACCGATGCACTGGAAGTGGGAGATCGCATCGGTGGCCTGATTGAGCGCATTCCCGCCACCGTCAGTGGACCGGACGTGCATGCCCTCTCCCGGCTGGTGCAGCAAATCAAGACCCGCTTTCCGGACAAACTGGATGCGACCGTGCTGGCCGAACCCAACACCTCCTACGACACGCTGGTGCAGGTAATGGACGCGGTGCGCGCCGGGCATATGGCGCAGGGTGGCAAGGTGGTTCGCTCCGAGCTGTTTCCGAATATTTCCATCGGTGACGCACCGATACGCAAACCCTAGGGTCGCGCATGAAACTTACCCCCCTGAAAAAACGCGCCGAACGGCGCAACCGCAACCAGACCATGGTGGACATGAACCTGGTCTCGCTGATCGACGTGTTCACCATCCTGATCTTCTTCCTGCTGTCCAACGCCGGAGGCGTAGAGACCCTGCCCAGCCCCAAGGCAGTGTTGCTGCCGGAATCGGTGGCGGAACAAAGCCCGCGCGAGACGATTGTGGTCATCGTCAGCGCCAATGAAATTCTGGTCGATGGTCGCAAGGTGGCATCGGTTGCGGATGTACTGGCGATGGACGGCGATCTGATTGAGCCGCTGAAGGCCGAACTCGATTTGCTGCAATCCAGTCGCCAAGTGATCCGCAAGGAAAACGAAGACCTGAGCAAACGCCTGACCATCATGGGCGACAAGGAAATTCCCTACCGTCTGCTGCGCAAGATCATGGTCACCAGCGCGCGCGCGAATTTCCAGGACGTGTCATTCGCCGTGCGACAGAGGCTGGAATCATGAGCGCTGCAATGACAGTCTCCTTTCAACAAGCGGTACTGCCATGGGCCGGATCGGTGCAGGACGAACTGCGCTTTGAACGTATACGGCGCGGCGTGCTGGTGCTTACCGCCTTGCTGTGCCTGGTCGTATTGCTAGTGCCCGTTATACAACCAGACCGTAGCCAGGTGCAGGAATTGCCGCCACGCTTGGCCACACTGATTCTGGAAAACGCCAAACCACCTCCGCCCCCACCCAAACCTGCGATGGAGGCGGCCACACGCACGGAGCAACCCACAGCAGAAGTGCCACGCAAGGCGGCCTTGAACAAAGAGGCTCCGGTTCCCGAAGCACGCGTGCCGCTGCCCAACAAACCTCCCGGCGAAGTGGATGCAGCGCGGCGCAAAGCGGCGGGCGTGGGCCTGTTGGCGATGTCCAAAGACCTGGCCGAGATGCACGGAGCACCGCTTGCAGTGCAATTGGCGCCGGTCAAGCAAGGCCCTGGCGTGGGCACTGGAACCGGGGTGGGCGTAGGCGCTGGCACAGAAGCCGGGCTACCGACCCGCGCACTGATCACTTCCAACGCCACTGGTGGCAGCGGTGGCATTAATACCGCGGGTTTTAGCCGCAACACCGGCGGCGGCGGATTGGCTGGCCGTTCCACCACGCTGGTAGAAGGCGCTGCGGGTGGCGGTGGTGGCGGGGGTGCAGGCGGTGGAGGCGCGCGCGCACGCGGCGATGGCACGGGCAGCGGCCTGGCGTCCGCTGGTGGCAACATGCAACGCGGCGGCAGCGGCAAGGCGTCGCGCTCGATCGAGGAAATCAAGTTGGTATTCGAGCGCAACAAGGGCGCGATTTATGCGATCTACAACCGCGCGTTACGTGACGAGCCCGGTTTGCAGGGCAAGGTGGTGCTGGAGCTGAAGATTGCACCATCGGGTCAAGTGCTGGAATGCCGCATCGTATCCACCGAATTGAAAGCCTCCGAGCTGGAAGCCAAGCTGCTGGCGCGCATACGCCAGTTTGATTTTGGTGCCAAGGATGTGGACCAGATGGTGGTGACCTGGCCGGTGGATTTTTTACCGTCCTGAGTTAGATCCTCCCACTGATCCCTGTTTTAAACAACCTGGGTTGACGCACAGAGGAAGGGGGTATGCGCGGGGCCTCATGGTGTGCCTAAGGCCACACAAATCGGCTCCGCGCATACCCCCTTCCTCTGCGAGCTTGTGAAGTTCGCTTGGCTGTTAACCCACAACTTCTCGTGTCGTCGGGGTGGGGAGTGCCGGGGACCGATTTGTGTGGCCTTAGGCACACCATGAGGCCCCCGGCACTCCCCACTCCGGCAGGACACCAAGCCGCTTTACGAATGCCCAAGCTCCAACGCATGGAACACACGAACAGCCGCATACGCGTCATTCGCCGCGTAGACAAGCTGCGCCTCGGTAAGTCGAGGGTTGGCCCAGTTGCTGGTTGCGGCTTTCTTGGACTTGATGAAACGCTGGTTAAAAAGGACCGCAACTGCACCCTTGACGCCCATGTCCTTGCGGTAACCGCGCTCCCGGAAAATGGCGTTCAGTTCCAGAATACCCTGGGGCTCGATGCCCAGCTTGTGGATGATGCGTTTGCGGTCATCGCCCAGGCCGAAACCGGCTTTGGCAATACCGCCCAGTGCCAATAACCCTGCGGCGATTGCGCGGCATTCGGGTTCATGCAACTGGAACACCCAAGCCCGCTCGGGTGTGGAAAGCTGAAGAATGTGCGGGCCATCGGACTCCTCACCGACCTTGAAAGTGGGTTTGGATTCGGTGTCAAAACCCCAGGCTTTGGTCTTGATCAGCTCGCTTTTTGCCCGGCCGGCCTGCTCGCCAGTGACGACCAGTGTGATGCGATCCAGGCCCAGGCGCTCGAAGGGCAGCAGCAGGGCAATGGCATCTTTGTCGGGGGTGGGATGGTGTGGTGGGTGCATGGGGCCGTATCATCGCCGCTTAAGGACCCCTGACATGAAAAAAACATTCCCCCTAGCGGTTGAAGGCAAGAACCCGGACCGGCTGCTCGATGCCACCAAGCACGACATCCGCAAATACCTCAAACGCGAGCGCCGCCGCGATCTGCCCGAAGGGGCGGATTTTTGGGATTTTGACTGCCGCTTCGGTGCAACGCCGGAGACCTCGGTGCTGGCCCATGTAGCCGAATTGATTGACCTGATAGACGCAGCCGCGAAGAACGGCGAGAAGCAGTTTTACATCGAAATACTGGCCCGCCCGGCGCAGCGCACAGCGCGACCGCCAGGTGCCGAAGCCGAATAAATCTCTTATAGTGGCGGCCACCATTCACGAGGTGTTGCATGTTTCTGTTCAAGCGCAATGTCAAGCTGCATGTCACCATCATCGGCTTGTTCGTGCTATTGACCTTTCCGGTCATGCTCACCTTCGTGCTCGTCAGCTACCGCGCCAATACCCTGCTGATCGAGGACTACTCCAACCGCTTCATTGAAAAGTCGGTCAAGGACAACATCAATAACGCGGCCCGGCTGCTCAATCCCATCATCAGTACGGTGCGCTCGACCGGCGCACTGATGCGCGACAAGCCGGAGTATTTTCGTGAGGAGTCCTCTGCCGATTACCTGCACGAGGTTGTCGAATCCAATGAGGCAGTCTATGCCGCATATGCGGCCTTTGAAGATGGATCGTTTCGCCAGGTGCGGCGCGCCGTGCCCGGCAAGACCGTTCTGGACAAGCCGGTTGCACCCGACACCCAGTTCATCGGCCGGTATATCGATGCCCGCAAGCGTAGCGGCAGCACCTCCGATATCTACCGTTTTCACTCGTCCTGGAACCGGGTACTGGCGACCGACTCGGGCCCTGCCGCATACGACCCGCGCACCCGGGGCTATTACAAGGAAGCACTGAAACAAAAAACTCTGATCGTGTCAGACGTTTACCCGTTTGCCAGCTCTGACGAGCTGGGCATTACGGTGACGATTCCGGTGATCCGCAAGGAAGGCACGACAGGCGTATTTGCAGTAGACCTGACGCTCAAGACACTATCGCGCTACCTGGCAGACAACCGGGTGTCACCCAACAGCATCACCATCATGGCCGACGAGCGTGGCGGCGTGATCGCCCACCCCGATCTGGAGCGCGGCCTGACGCTACAGGGCAACGACATGGTGCAAAACCGGCTGGACAAGCTGGGGGATTTCAGGGTGTTGGCCGCTCTGGGCAAGCGCTTGTCCAGCGGCCAAGACCGCTTCCTGTTCTCCGCAGGCCCGTCAAATACGGAATACATAGGTATCTTCTCGCCCTTTCCCAAGAATTTCAACAAGCCCTGGGAGTTGCTGACCATCACACCTACCGATGATTTCGTCGGAGTGATCAAGGACACCAACCGCAAGCTGCTGATCTTTGGCGCGCTGGCGGTTTTGTTGCAACTGGTGCTGATCCATTGGCTATCCAAGGCCATCTCCCGCCCTATGGAACAACTGGCTCGGGACGTGTCGATCATTCGAGAGTTCCGCTTTGACAACCGGCCCATGGTGCAGTCGCGCGTCACCGAAGTAGACCACCTGGCACGGGCCGTATTCCTGCTGACCAGCGCATTGGAGTCCTTCACCTCCTATGTGCCGCGCGGTTTGGTGCGCCAATTGGTGGAGTCTGGACAAGGCGCGAAACTGGGTGTGGAGAGCCGTTACCTGTCGATGTTCTTCACCGATCTGGAGGGCTTTTCCTCGCTCTCGGAAACCGAACCCTCGCAGCAGCTGCTGGCACGGGTATCCGACTATTTCTCAAGCGTCACCAGCGCGGTGGAAAGCGAACACGGTACGGTGGACAAATACATTGGTGATGCAGTGATGGCTTTCTGGGGCGCACCCAACCGCATTGCCAATCATGGCTACTTGGCCTGCGTAGCGGCCGTGCGCTCGCAACGGCGGATGGCGATCCGCAACCGGGACTGGGCAGCCCAGGGCCTGCCCCCACTCAATGTGCGCATAGGCATTCACAGCGATTCGGTGTTAGTTGGTAATGTGGGATCACGCGAGCGCGTCAGCTACACCGTGATGGGAGATGGCGTGAACGTGGCCGCGCGCCTAGAGGGGCTGAACAAGGAAATGGGCACGCGGGTCTGCGTGAGCCACTCGATCTACCGCGATGCGGGTGGCCAGTTGTGGCTGCGTCCCATCGACATGGTGACTGTCAAAGGCCGCAAAGGAGAATTGCCAGTCTACGAATTGCTGGCGATCCGCGACGGCGATGCCGAAGTGGCTGCCACCGAAGATGAGATTGCACTGTGCAATATGACCACCACCGCCTATGCCTTGTACCAGCAGCGCGACTACGCACGGGCCCAAACTGCGTATGAAGCCATCTTGGCGCGCTTCCCGGGCGATGGCGTTGCGCTGCGCATGGCCGGGAAAAGCCGCCACGCGCTTGGATAGGAAAACATCCTCCATGCGCAATCAAAAACTATTGGCACGGCCCATGGGGTGGGGACAGTGCTTCTGCCTGGCGCTGTTGGGCCTTGGCATGGCGGCTGCCCAAGCGCGAGACATGGCAGAAATCAAGGCCAGCGGGAAACTGATCGTCGCGATTCCCGACCAGCGCAACCCGCCGTTCTTCTTTGAAGACCAGGGCGAGCTCAAAGGTCTGGACATTGACCTGGCCAAGTCCGTAGCCGAGGCTTTGGGCGTGCAGGCCGTGTTCAACCGCGATGGCAAAAGCTTCAACGATGCGGTCAAGCTGGTCGCCGAAGACAAAGCCGACATGTCAGCTGCCAAGATCAGCCGCACGCTGGCGCGCTCCCAGATTGTGCTGTTCAGCAACCCGTACATTACTCTGCCACATGCGATGCTGGTGAACCGCCTGCGCTTTGCGCAAATCGCAAAAGGCAAGAGTATGGCGGAGGTGATGCAGGATTACAGCGATACGGTTGGTGTGATTGCCAACTCCTCCTTCGTGGGCTATGCCAAGACCTACTTTCCCAAAGCCAAGGTAGTGGAGTTCGCTACCTGGGACCAGGTGGTGGATGCTGTTGCCAAGGGCGACGTGAGCACGGCGTACCGAGACGCGTTTGAAGTCAAACGCATCATCAAGGTCAAGCCCGATCTGGTGCTGACTGTGCGCTCCGTGATGATTGAAGATATCAAGGACACCATTGGCATTGCGGTCAACAGCAAAAACTACCTGTTGCTGAACTTCCTGAATTTGTTTCTGGAGCAAAAGAACATCAAGTTCACGTCTGAACAAATCCTGAGCAAGTACGAAAAATTTCTGAATTGAGCCGATCTGCGGAGCAGCCTATGGACCTGAAGAAATTGCCGACCCACCCGGTATCCATTATCGGCTCCATCGCGCTGGGCGTTGCCTGCGGCCTCTATGCGCCAGAGCTGGCGCGCAGCCTGAAGTTCATCGGCGACATCTACATAGACCTGTTGAAGATGGTGATACTGCCTTTCTTGGTCTCAGCGGTGATCATCAGCATCAACCGCCTGGCGCACAACCCACAGGCCTCGCGCTATGTAGCGCGCATCGTCGTCAGCCTGCTCGCAGGCATGGCGCTGGCT
>JAYWAV010000464.1:0-2937 GCA_043782015.1 Rhodoferax sp.
CTGGGTGGCGCTTACGCCGAAGGTGTGCAGCCCGGGCTGGGCCACACTGACCGCGCGCACGGTCGCGATGGCGGCGTTTTTGGGTACCGGCGCCAGACACCCAGCGGCGCAATCGCGCAGCGCTACCGGCGCATTCACCGCTTTGCCGTCGATCGTGAAACGCGCACCGCTGATGCTTTTGCCGGCCTCGTCAGGGCGCAAGGTGGCCTGCAGATCGAAGCGCTGCCCAGGCAGAAACCGCGCTATCACCGGCGCCGCCTGGCCGCTGGTGAAAAGCTCGCTGGGTGGCGTAAGGCGGCTGACCGAAGGCGCTGCGAGCGCGGCCCCTGCCGCCAAACCGGCGAAGGCACAGAAAAATACGAGGCGCGAACGATAGCGGTTTGAAGAGGGCATGGTTTTCGTCAACGGTTGAACAGGGGGCAGGCCGCAAAGGGCAACAGCGGGAAACAGCATGTGCGCACCGCGCAGCGGCTCAGTGGCCATGCTGCAGACTGTGCAGATAAGCCGCCAGCTCGGTGGCGTTCATGCCCCGCGTGGCCTCGGCATCCAGCTGCAGGCGGACCCAGGAGACGCGGCCGTCGCCCTCCTCGAAACGGCCCACCTGCAGGACGCCGCTTACGGACACCAGGCCGCGCACATGCGGCACCGCCCAGTCGCGCTGGCTTGGGTCGAGGTAGACCAGCACGGTTGCGGGCGGCAGGTCGTCGGCATCGCCATCGGCCTGTTCACTCATCTGAACCGGTCGCGGCGTCAGCATGAAGCGGCCCGCAGCCGGAGTTTCCTGCTGCACCATATACCCGACCAGACGCACATTCTGTCCGTCGGCCTGGCGCAAGGTGTCGCTGATTTCCAGTCCCCGGGCTCCCACCGGTGTGCGAAAGAAATCGCGGAACCGCAGCTCGGTCGCATTGCGGTTGGCCACGTTGGCCGTCACCTGTGGCTGGGCGGCCCCCATCCAGAAGGCCGCGGTGGTGGCCAGCAGCAAACGCAGTGGCGTCGTAAAACTGGAGCGACCCAGGGAGCTGAAAGGCACTCGGAAGCGGATTTTTTTCATCGCCCGGTATATCCCTTGGAGGTGTTTAGCGATCATTGGCGCTAAAGCGTACAAGGCTTTTGTGACGGTTCCATGACGGCACAAAACTGTCACGAATCCGTCATACCGGGCGCCTAAATTTACGCACTTGACTTTCAACTTTGAACTATTGCACACCATGTCCAAGTTCTTCCGTTTTGCCGGCCCCGCGGTGCTCGCGCTCAGCCTGGTTTCCTGCGCCTCAACCAGTCCGTCCCAACAGCAAAAATTTTCCTTTGGCCTGTGGGGCGACATGCCTTACAAGAAGGCCGGAGATGACCCCAAATTGCCAGCCGTGTTACGCAGCATCAACCAGTCCGACATCCTGTTTTCGATCTACGACGGCGACATCAAAGACGGCAGTTCGAAATGCAGCGACGAGGTTTACACCGATGCATTGAAGATGTTCGCCACGCTGGTCAAACCGGTGGTGTACGTGCCCGGCGACAACGAATGGACCGACTGCCACCGCACCAACAATGGTGGTTACGACACGCTGGAGCGCCTGGCCCACCTGCGCCGCGTCATGTTCCCCTCCGCCAGCAGCCTGGGCCAAAACCAGCTACTGCTCGAGCACCAGGGCAAACCGGGCGAGAAGTTCGTGGAAAACACGCGCTTCAGCCATGGCGGCGTGGTGTTCGCCGGCCTCAACGTGCCGGGTAGCAACAACAACCTGGTTCTCAATGCGAAGGAGTGCACCGACAAGAGCGCGCGCAAAGCCGAGCAATGCGACGCCGCCAATGCCGAATATCTGGAGCGCGACGCGGCCAACGTGGCCTGGATGGCATCCTCGTTCGCGCAGGCCAAAGCGCATAACGCGCGCGGCCTGGTGCTGGTGATCCAGGCCGACCCCGGCTTCGACCTGCCCGAAACCGAAGACCTGGACGAAAGCGCCGCGCCGGGCGTCATCGGCTACCGCAACTTCATCCACAACCTGGTGCTGCAAACCGAACAATTCCAGGGCCAGGTGCTGCTGGTTCACGGCGACACCCACTTCTTCAAGCTCGACAAGCCGCTCTACAGCCCCACCAGACTGCTGCCCAACCTGACCCGCTTGCAGACCTTCGGCAGCCCCTCGCTGCATTGGGTCAAGGTAACGGTGGACCCGACTTCGGACAACGTATTCAACGTTCAGCCGGTGATTGTTCGCCAGCCTTAGAACGGCGCAGCCTCATGGAACATATGCCTCCAGCTGCAAACCTTCGATCGAGCTGAAGTGTTTGACGTTACCAGTGAGCAGCGGCATTTGCTGGTCAAGCGCGGTCGCGGCGATCAGCGCATCGCCCATCTGCAACCCGTGGCTCAAGGTGAGCGACTCCATCAATGCAATGGCTTGGTGCGTAATCGCCTCGGTCAGCGACAGGATGTTTGCATTGCGCAGCGCCAACATTTTTTTCACCGCGACCAACTCAGCCTTGTTGCGCATTCCTTGCAGCACTTCAAGGTAACTCACCGCCGACAGCGTCAGCGTGCCCAGTTGATCGAGCCGTCGCGTGGCCTGCGCGTAGCCGCGTAAGTGCCAAATCAGTACATCGCTATCGACCAGCATCTTCAAGTGTTGCCGCGTGAACCGTCGCGGCTGTAGCGCGGCGCGCGCAGTTTGCGCACGTAAGCCGCCACGTCGTCCATATCCTCACGGTCTCGCCAGATGCCGAAAGCCGGATCGTCGGTCACAAACTGTTCATTGGGGGCAGCGGCCAGCACTTCCTCCTCAATGCGCACCGTTACATGCGCGTCGGGCCTTTGCGCCAGCTTGGCCTGCCAGGCTGACGGCAACTCGGCCACCGGCACATGTTCAATCACGATCGCATTCATTCGGCTCTCCTTCAGCGCTCCCACCGCGCATTCGCGCCCAACTTCCGCAA